>NZ_CVTU01000097.1:6286-48751 GCF_900004965.1 Pseudomonas sp. 44 R 15 | reverse complement strand
TTTGCGCTTTTCAAAAGTGAGCCGCCGTCAGGGCGGAACCCTAAGTGGCCGTTACCTAAATAATGGATATGTACTCGATCTGATCCAACATCCTAGTCGGCCCAGAGGCCCCCATCGGGGGCAAGCCCCCTCCCACATTTGACTCAGTACAACCCTGTTAGAGGGGCAAATGCCGACTCAACAGCGCCCGCAAAGCCGCCGGTTTCACCGGCTTGGCCAGGTAATCCAGCCCCGCCGCATGCACCTTGGCCACCATCTCCGCACGCCCATCGGCACTGATGACCACGCCGGGAATCGGCTCGGCCAATTCGGCGCGCAGCCAACCCATCAATTCAGTACCGGTCTCGCCGTGGTCCAGGTGGTAATCCACCAACGCGAGTTGCGGGCGCATGCCTTCAGCCAACAGGGCCGCGCATTGCGCCTGGTCAGTGGCGGTCCACACCTCGCAACCCCAGCGCGTCAGCAAGCTGCGCATGCCGATCAGGATGCTTTCTTCGTTATCCACGCACAGTATGTGCGCGCCGCTGAGTGGCAGGCCATTTTCCTGCGCGGCCTTGACCGGTGCCGCGGTCTGGTTACGCGCCAACGGCACACGCACGCTGAACACGCTGCCCTTGCCCGGCCACGAGCGTACGCTCAGGCGATGGCCCAGCACGCGGCACAGGCCGTCGGCAATCGCCAGGCCCAGGCCCAGGCCCTTTTCGGCGCGGGTTTGGTGACTGTCCAGGCGCTTGAATTCTTCGAAAATCACTTTCTGTTTATCCAGCGGGATGCCGGGGCCGCGGTCCCAGACTTCCAGGCACAACTGGCCCTGGCGGCGACGTACGCCCAGCAGTACCGGCCCGTCGGCATAACGAAAGGCGTTGGTCAGGAAATTCTGCAGGATCCGTCGCAGCAACTTGATGTCGCTGTCCACCCGCAGGCGACTGCCGCGCAAACGAAAGCGCAAGCCTTGCTCCTGGGCCAATGCCTTGAATTCGGCGCCCAGGGTGTCGAATAACTCGTTGAGGACGAACGGCTGGCGTTGTGGATTGATCTTGCCGTTTTCCAGGCGCGAGATATCCAGCAAGTCGCTGATCAGATCCTCGGCCGAGCGCAACGAACTGTCCAAGTGCTGCACCAGCTGCCGGGCTTCGCTGGAAAGGCCTTCATGCTGATGGGACAGGGCGGCGGAGAACAGGCGTGCGGCGTTCAGCGGTTGCATCAAGTCGTGGCTGACGGCGGCCAGAAAGCGGGTCTTCGACTGGCTGGCGGATTCGGCCACGCCCTTGGCCTCTGTCAACGCGACGTTGAGCTGCGACAGTTCATGGGTGCGCTCGGTCACCCGTTGCTCCAGGCCTTCGTTGGCCTCGGTCAGCGCCTGTTCGGCTTCGCGGAACGCGGTAATGTCGGTGAAACTCATGACAAACCCGCCGCCTGGCATCGGGTTGCCGATCAATTCGATTACCCGTCCGTTGGGAAACAGCCGCTCTGACGTGTGCGCACGGCCCTGGCGCATCCAGTGCAGGCGTCGCGCCACATGCACTTGTGCCTCACCGGGGCCGCACAGGCCGCGCTCGGCGTTGTAGCGGATGATGTCGGCAATCGGCCGACCGACACTGATCAAGCCGTCGGGATAGTTGAACAGCTCCAGGTAGCGCCGGTTCCAGGCCACCAGCTTGAGTGACTGATCCACCACGCTGATGCCCTGGGTGATGTTTTCGATCGCACCCTGCAGCAGGGCGCGGTTGAATTGCAGCACCTCGGACGCTTCGTCGGCGATGCGTACCACGTCCTCCAGCTGCATGTCCCGCCCTTCAATGGCGGCTTTGACCACGGCGCGCGTGGACGACGCGCCGAGTACGCCGGCCAGCAAACGCTCGGTATGGGCGATCCAGTCGTTGTCGGCATTCTGGTTGGGGTTGAAGCCTTTGCCCTGGCGATAGGCAAACCGGATAAAGCTCTGCTGGGCCCGTTCTTCACCGACAAAGCGCGCCGACAGGCTGAGCAGGTCGCTGATCTGTACCGACAACATGGAACGGGCGCTGGCGCGCTGGCTGATTTCCTGACCGATAAAGCGCCCCGCCTGCCAATGCTCGGAGACCCGCGTGCGCGACAGCATCGACACCCATACAAACAACGTGAAATTACCCGCGAGGGAAAACACGGTGCCCAAGGTCAGCGAGGTCACGGAAAAGCCGAAGGGATGCGAGTGCATCCAGGTCAGGCCGGGGAAAAGGCTCAGCGACCAGCCCAGACTTTTCGCGGTAACCGGTAGGACCAGGGTGTAGAACCACAGGAACGTACCCGCCGCCAACCCTGCAAATACCCCGCGCCGGTTGGCCTGTTTCCAGTACAGCGCACCGAGCATCGCCGGTGCCAGCTGGGTCACGGCGGCAAACGCGATCTGGCCAATGGTCGCCAGGCTCGCGGTGGAACCCAGCAGTCGGTAGCTCACATAGGCCAGCAGCAGGATGATCACGATGCTGACCCGGCGCACCGACAGCATCCAGTGGCGGAACACTTCAAAGGGCCGTTCGGCGCTGGAGCGGCGCAACAGCCAGGGCAGCAGCATGTCGTTGGAGACCATGGTCGACAAGGCAATGCTGGCCACGATCACCATGCCGGTGGCCGCCGAGGCGCCGCCGATAAAGGCCAGTACGGCAAGGGCCGGGTGGGCTTCGGCCATCGGCAGGCTGATCACGTAGGAGTCGGGCAGCACCGAGCCTGGCAACAGCATCTTGCCGCCGAGGGCAATGGGGATCACGAACAGCGCGGCAAGGATCAAATAAGCCGGGAACACCCACTTGGCCAGGCGCAAGTCCTGCGGGTCGATATTCTCCACCACCGTCACATGAAATTGCCGAGGCAGGCAGATGATCGCCATCATCGCGACGCCGGTCTGCACCACCATCGACGGCCAGTTGATGGTCTCCTTCCAGTATTCCTCCAGGCGCGGTGCGAGCATTGCCTGGCTGAACAGATCGCCGAAACCGTCGTACAGCCCGTAGGTTACAAACGCGCCGACCGCCAGAAACGCGAACAGCTTGACCAGCGATTCAAAGGCAATCGCCAGCACCATGCCCCGGTGGTGTTCGGTGGCGTCGAGGTTGCGGGTACCGAATACGATGGTGAACAGCGCCAGCACCAGCGACACCACCAAGGCGGTGTCCTGGGCCCGCGTGCCCGTGGTGTCGGGCCCGGAGCCGATCAACAGGTTCACGCCGAGCACGATGCCTTTGAGCTGCAGGGCGATATAAGGCAATACGCCGACCAGGCAGATCAACGCGACCACCACCGCCAGTGACTGGGATTTGCCGTAGCGTGCGGCGATAAAGTCGGCGATGGAGGTGATGTTTTCCTGCTTGCTGATCAGAATCATCTTCTGCAGCACCCAGGGCGCCAGCACCAGCAACAGCACCGGGCCCAGGTAGATCGGCAAGAATGCCCACAGCTGTTCGGCAGCCTGGCCCACCGCGCCGAAGAACGTCCAGCTGGTGCAATACACCGCCAGCGACAAGCTATACACCCACGCACGCACACGCGGCGGCAGCGGCGCATGGCGGCGGTCACCGTAAAAGGCGATGGCAAACATAATGGCCATATAGGCCAGGGCAACGGCGGCGATCAGCCCGCTGGACAGCGTCATGGTAACTCCGAGCATAGGGACACCCGGGCGGTGCGGGCCCGGTCGGACAGTCTCGCATGATGCTTGGGGTTAGTCAGTGTCGACCAAGGTCTGAGCGCGACGTGATGTCGCGGCTCAGCGAGGGGGCAGGGTTTTCTGGCGCAGGATATAAATTGTCACCAGCACCGCGCTGGTCAGCATGAACCCGCGTGCCCACGGCAACGGCACCAGGTAGCAGGACACGGTGATACTCAGCCACATCAAGCCGATGGCGTAGACCTTGCCCTTGAGCGGGATGCCATTGCCGTCCAGGTAATCACGGATCCAGGGCCCCAGGCGCGGGTGTTCCACCAGCCAGTGGTAGAAGCGCGGGGAGCTTCGAGCGAAGCAGGCGGCAGCCAGCAGGAGAAAGGGGGTCGTCGGCAATACCGGTAGGAAAATGCCGATCACCCCGAGCGCTACGCTCAGCCAGCCGATAGCCAGCAGCGCGTAACGCAGGAGCGGCGAGCGCTTGCCCATGGGGTCCACGGGCTAGCGACTCAGTGGTGACGTGGTTTGAGGATCGCCGGTTTTTCGTCAGGCGCGTTGCACAGCAGGTACAGCGCGGTGAGGGCTTCCGGGATCTGCACGATCATGTCGTCCATCAGGTTGGCGTCGGCGGCGATATCGGAAAACTCGGCTTCTTCTTCAAAAAGCCCCGAACCGACCATGATCGGCAGGAGCATTTCGCTGACTTCTTCCTCGGCGGTTTCGAACCAGGCGGCTTCGCGCAGGAACACGCCTTCCATGAAGCCGATGCACCAGCCGCGCAGGTCGGAGTCGTCCGGATCGTCGCCCAGGTCCAGTTCGCACGGCAGCTCGAACTCTTCATCGGAAGCCAGCTGGCGACTGATGTGGGCCTTGAGCGCCAGCAGGGTGGCTTCGATTTCTTCGCGCTGGGCGTCGTCGGCGTAATGGGGTTCTTCGGCGAACAGCGCGTCGATCCACTCACGGTCGGGGACGACTTCGGAGCAGATCGACAGCGCGGTCAGGTAGCCGTGGGCGGCCACATAGTCCAGCGCCTCGTCATGCAGCTCATCGGCGTCGAGGAAGGCTTGCAGGCGGGTTAGTTGCTCAGCGAAGGACATTGAAGAGTTACCTTGGGAATAAACGATGCTGAATTCTAGGCGTTCTTGAGCGCCCAGGCCAGCCGCACGGCATATTTGCCTGGTTTTAAACAGCGGTGGTCTATTCGTCAGTCACGCCCTTTGCCGGCGAACGCTCGGGTATACTGCCGCGTTTTGTGATGCCCCTGCAGGCCATGCGGCAATCCGGGAAAACTTCGCTTACGGATTATTTTCCATGAAAGCGGGTTTTTTCGGCCAGCCTGTACAGAGGGATTTGCGCACCATTTTGGAGTTTTACATGCTCGAGCAGGCTCAACGCGTCCTCAAGGACATCTTCGGCTACGACAGTTTTCGTGGCCGCCAGGGTGCGATCATTGAGCGCGTGGCCAGTGGCGGCGATGCCCTGGTCCTGATGCCTACCGGCGGCGGCAAGTCGTTGTGCTTCCAGGTGCCGGCGCTGTTGCGCAATGGCCTGGCCGTGGTGGTGTCGCCGCTGATCGCATTGATGGATGATCAGGTCGCCACCCTGGAAGAACTGGGTGTCGCCGCCGCTGCCTTGAACTCCACCCTCAGCGCCGAGCAGCAGCGCGACTTGGCCGCGCGAATCAAGCGCGGCGAAGTGAAGATGCTCTACCTGGCGCCGGAGCGGCTGGTGCAGCCGCGCATGCTGGCGTTCCTGCAGAGCCTGGAAATCGCCCTGTTCGCCATCGACGAAGCCCACTGTGTGTCGCAATGGGGCCACGATTTCCGCCGCGAATACCTGCAGCTCGGCCAACTGGCGGAGCTGTTCCCCGATGTGCCGCGTATTGCCCTGACCGCCACCGCCGACAAGCGTACCCGCGAAGAAATCGTCGAGCGCCTGCATTTGCAGAACGCCGAGCGCTTCCTGTCGAGCTTTGACCGCCCGAATATTTTCTACCGCATCGTGCCCAAGGAGCAGCCGCGCAAGCAGTTGCTCGCGTTTCTCTCCGAGCGGCGCAGCGATGCGGGCATCGTTTATTGCCTGTCACGCAAGAAGGTCGATGAAGTCGCCGCGTTCCTCTGTGAACAGGGTTACCCGGCGTTGCCCTATCACGCCGGCTTGCCCAACGAAACACGCTCGGCGCACCAGAAGCGCTTCCTCAACGAGGAAGGCCTGATCATGGTGGCGACCATCGCCTTCGGCATGGGTATCGACAAATCCAACGTGCGTTTCGTGGCGCACATGGACCTGCCCAAGTCTCTTGAGGCCTATTACCAGGAAACCGGCCGCGCCGGCCGTGACGGCCTGCCGGCGGATGCCTGGATGGTCTACGGCCTGCAGGACGTGGTGATGCTCAAGCAGATGCTGCAGAACTCCGAAGGCGATGAGCGCCACAAGCGCCTGGAGCAGCACAAGCTCGACGCGATGCTCTCGCTGTGTGAAGAGACCCGCTGCCGCCGCCAGACGCTGCTGGCGTATTTCGATGAAGACATGCCGCAACCGTGCGGCCACTGCGATAACTGCATCGATGGCGTGCAGACCTGGGACGCTACCGAGCCGGCGCGCCAGGCGTTGTCGACGATCTACCGCACCGGCCAGCGCTATGGCGTCGGTCACCTGGTGGATGTATTGCTGGGCAAGGACAACGAAAAGGTCCGCAGCTTCGGCCATGAGAAACTCTCGGTCTACGGCGTCGGCAAGGCCCGCGCCGAAGGCGAATGGCGTTCGCTGTTCCGCCAGATGGTCGCGCGCGGGCTGGTCGACATCGATATCGAGGGCTACGGTGGCCTGCGCCTTAACGACAGCTGCCGGCCCTTGCTCAAGGGCGAAGTCAGCCTGGAACTGCGCCGCGACCTCAAGCCGCAGACCACCGCCAAGAGCAGCACCAGCCAGGCCAGCCAGCTGGTGCGTGGCGAGGAGCGCGAACAGTGGGAAGCCTTGCGGACCCTGCGGCGCAAGCTGGCGCAGGAGCACAGCGTGCCGCCCTACGTCATCTTCCCCGACTCGACCTTGCTCGAGATGCTGCGCGAGCAGCCCACCAGCATGGCCGAAATGGCCAGGGTCAGCGGCGTGGGCGCACGCAAGCTGGAGCGTTATGGCCAGGCCTTCCTCGAGGTGCTCGGCGGCCAGGCCGAAGCACCGAAGGAAATCGCCGATATCCGCCACGAACTGATCAGCCTGGCCCGCGCCGGTATGACCCCGATCCAGATCGCCGGCCAACTGCAATGCTCGGAAAAGAATGTGTATACGTTGCTGGCCGAAGCCATCGGCAAGCAGCAATTGTCCCTGGAGCAGGCCCTTGATTTGCCGGAGGATTTGCTTGGCGAAATCCAGGATGCCTTTCTCGACGGGGAGGGCGAATTGCCACCTGTCGCGGAGATCGCGCCGCTGTTTGCCGGACGGGTTCCCGAGGGTGTTTTGTACTGCGTACGTGCCGCTTTGCAGTCGGAATTCGAAATTTAGTGTGGCGATTACGACAATGTAACGAATCAGTACATACCGGGCCTTGCCTCCTGGCATGGCTCATGCTTAGCTGACTAATAATTAGCCACACTTTATTTTCAGTCTAAATCATGAGTTTTTTATGCCGTTAACCGATCAACACCGTTTTGGCATGCAGTTGGCGCAAATGTCCCGAGGTTGGCGCGCCGAGCTGGACCGCCGCTTGGCGGGGCTGGGCTTGTCCCAGGCGCGATGGCTGGTGCTGCTGCACCTGGCGCGTTTTACCGAAGCACCCACCCAGCGTGAACTGGCACAAAGTGTCGGCGTGGAAGGGCCAACCCTGGCGCGTTTGCTCGACAGCCTGGAAGGTCAGGGCCTGGTGCAACGCCAGGCCGTCGTGGAAGACCGCCGCGCCAAACGTATCCTGCTGTGTGACACGGCGCGCCCGCTGATCGACCAGATCGAGACCATCGCCACGGCGTTGCGCCATGAACTGTTCGTGGGGGTGGACGAAGAGGATCTGCGCGTATGCATGCGCGTCCATGGGCACATCCTGGCGAATCTGGAAAAGTCCTGATTCCAGTGAAGATCAAGAATGTGTGAGGGGGGGCAGTTGGAGCATTTTTGACTGATACACCGCCATCGGGGGCAAGCCCCCTCCCACATTTGATTTGCGCAGCGTTCTAGAAGGTCTGGCCGAGGTTCAGGTACACCGCCTTCTGGTTGTCATCATTGAACCCATAGCTGAAATTCAACGGCCCCAGCGGCGTATCAAAGCCGAGGAATATGCTTGCCGCGTTGATGTAGCCGCTGTCGAACGCATTGTCGTTGTTCCACGCCCGGCCCCGTTCCACCGAGGCCCCGAGGTACAGCGGAAAATCCAGCGGCAGGTACGAGCGCGGCGTCAGGCGGCGGTAGTACACCGCGCGCATCAGGCTGATGTTCTGGGCCGAGATCGCATCCTCGCGAAAGCCTGACAATTGTCGCGCGCCGCCCAGCAGGAAGCTGGACACCACCACATCCGAATCATCCAGGGTGCGTCCGTAGCGGCCACCAAGGATCAGCGTGTCCGGGCCGTGGCTCATGGCTTTGTCCAGCTTGAACTCCCATTGGCGGTAGCGCTGGTCCGAACCCAGCCCGGGCGTGAACTCACGGAAGGCCAGTCCGATGTCTTCGCCGGTGTGCGGGAAGTAGACGTTATCGAAAGAGTCGAACGAGTATTTCAACTCATAGAAACCCTCGCTGAAGCTCATGCTCGGCAGGTTGCGATCGCCAATGCGCACGTCCGCCTTGCCCCAGGCTTCTCCCACGCCGAAGCGGATTTCACCGCTGTTGCCGATCTGCCGTCCGACGTTCAGGCCGAAACCGTAGCGCTCCAGCCGGTATTCAGAAACGGGGTCGTTGTCCAGGGTCAGCTCGACGTTCTGCGCCTGAGCCTTGATATAGGGCGCGACAAAATAGCGCGAACCGGTGTCCATCGGTTGATAGAACTCGCTGTACAACTCCTGGCGATCACCGATCTGCACCCGCGTGAGCCATTCGGCGCCGAGGCGGTTGATCCCGTTCACCCGGTAGCTGGCGCCAAGGTTGAAGGCGCTGTCGCCGCGCATGTCATCCGACAGGTTCAGCCCCAGGCGCAGGTAGTCGGTGCCGCTGCGCTTGCCGCGCGCGCTGATGACCAGGGTATTGTCCTTGCCCTTTTTCACCACGCGGTATTGCACCTGCTCGAAGTAGTCCAGGCCGTACAGCGTGCCCATGTCCGATTGCAGGCGGCCCAGGTTGAGCGGTTCGCCCAACGTCTGGCGGATGTAGTAGCGGATCACGTCGTCGCTGACCTTGGAGTCGTTTTCCACGTCGATCGCGGTGATGATCGGCGTGCGTTCGCCCGGTGTGCGGGCGGCGGTCAGTTGCGGGTCGACCGGCTCGGCGGGGCGCAGGTGTGCCAGGCGCAGGTCGAGGGCGCGGGTGGCGCGGTAGCCGGCGTCGATCATGTCCCTGGCGCGTCCGAAATCCGTCACGCCGTAGGCTGCCAGGGGCGGTTGGATCAAGACGTCCCTGGGGTGCAAGGCCTTGAGTTGTTCCTCGGAATTGCGCCGGGTCATCAGGGTGATGGACTGATTGAGCACATCGACCACGGTCGCCAATTGCTTGCGTGAGCGCAGCGGTGTGCCGATGTCCACCACGATGGCGATGTCCACGCCCATGTCCCGTGCCACATCCAGGGGAATGTTGTCGGTCATGCCGCCGTCGACCAGCAGCCGCCCATCCAGCTCCACCGGCGCGAACACCGCGGGGATCGACATGCTGGCGCGTATCACCTGGGGCAGGTGGCCCTTGCTGAACACGACTTTTTCGCCGGTGGTGATGTCGGTGGCCACGGCGCGGAACGGAATCGGCAGCTTGTCGAAGTTACGCGTGTTGCTGCTGTGGGCGAACATGCTTTCCAGCAGCAGCGCCAGGTTCTGGCCCTGGATCACCCCCAGCGGCAGGCCGAGGCTGCCGTCGTCGCGGAAGCTGAGTTTCTGCTTGACCAGGAAATCGCGGTCATCCTGCTTGCGCCTGAACGGCACGTCTTCCCGGGGCGGTGCGTCGGACAGGGCCTGTTGCCAGTCGATACTGAGGGCGAGTTTTTCCAGCTCGTCGATCTTGTAGCCCGAGGCGTACAGCCCGCCAATCACCGCGCCCATGCTGGTGCCGGCAATCGCGTCGACCTGGATACCTTGTTCTTCCAGCGCCTTGAGCACGCCGATATGCGCCAGGCCACGGGCGGCGCCGCCGGACAGCACCAGGCCGATTTTCGGGCGCGGGCTTTCAACGGCGTCGGCGAGAAGGGGAAGCAGGCACAGGAACAGGCAGGACAACAAGCGGCGCATCATGAATCTCGAGGCTGGGCGATAAAGGCCGGTATTATAGCCACTCGATCCACTGACGCCGTCACCCAGGAGCCTTTCACGTTATGTCCGCCAGCAAACCCGAGATCGTGATCACCTATTGCACCCAGTGCCAGTGGCTGTTGCGTGCCGCGTGGCTGGCCCAGGAATTGTTGAGTACGTTTGCCGAGGACCTGGGCAGGGTGTCGCTGGAACCGTCAACCGGCGGCGCGTTTCGTATCACCTGCGACGCTGTACAGATCTGGGAGCGCAAGGCCGATGGCGGTTTTCCGGAAGCCAAGGTGCTCAAGCAGCGTGTGCGCGATCAGATCGACCCGCAGCGCGACCTGGGGCATAACGACCGCACGCAGTGACGTCAGGTCGCCACCGGCTGTTTGGCCTGGCTCGCGCTGCCCATCAGGCCGGACAGCACGATGGCGACAATGATCAACGCGCCACCCAGCAGCATGCGCAGGGTAGGCGTTTCGGCAAACAGCAGCCAGGCCACGGTGATGCCGTAGACCGGTTCCATGGCAAACACCACCGAGGCGGTGCGCGCCTTGATCACGGCCAGGCTGGCGACGAACAGGCTGTGGGCCAGGCCGGTACAGAACACCCCGAGCAGGCCGATCCACAGCCAGTCCAGTGCGCGCACATCCGCCAGCCCCGGCGCCGCCACGGGCAACAGGCAGACCGCGACCACCACGTTCTGGCACAGCGCGGCCTGTACCGCCGGAATGCGTCCGGAGCTGGCGCGGTTGTTCAATGACAACAAGGCGAACAGCAGCCCCGATGCGATGCCCCAGAGCAAGCCGCCCGTGGCGTCGCTGGCCAGGTTGAAGTCCGGGGTCACCAGCACCAGGCCGATGCTGACCAGCGCTACCAGCACCATTTCATTGGCGCGAATCCGCTCGCGGAAGATCAGCCCTTCAAGGATCACCGTAAAGGCCGGGAAGGCGGCGAACCCCAGGGTTGCCACGGCCACCCCGGCGACCTTGACGGCGATGAAGAAGGTCACCCAGTGCGCGGCAAGCAGCACGCCGCTGACCAGCAGGCGGCGCCAGTCGCGCATCTGCAGGTGTTTCCACGGCGCATTGCTGGCAAAGCGCGCGAACACCGCCAGGGCAATCACCGCGAACGCGGCACGCCCGAATACGATGATGGACGGTGAGGCGGCCGCCAGTTTGCCGAACACGCCGGTAAGGCCGAACATCAATGCGCCGATATGCAGGGCGCCGAGGGCTGAGCGGGGAGTCATTACGATGCCTACCAACGAAAGTGACCACCAGTCTAGAGGTTGGGTGAAAGGGATGTCTGTCGTGCGGCTCGCGATTTTTAGCGCGAAACTCTTCCTATGACGTTCGCCGCATTGTGCCCGGCGAGGCGCCAAACTCGCGCAACATGGCGGCAGCGAAGGCACTTTGCGAGCGGTAGCCCACGCGTGCGGCGATCTCACCCACGGGCAGCGGCGTCTCGCGCAGCAGCGTCAATGCCATTTGCAGGCGCTGGTGGCGCACGTAATCCATGGGGGTCTGCCCGCATTCGAGCATGAAGCGCGCGTGCAGGCGCGCCACCGACAGGCAGGCAATCCGTGCCAGGTCCGCGACATGCAGGGGGTGAGCGGCGTGGCGTTCGATATGCGCGTTGAACGCGGCATAAGGCAGGCGCCGCCCCGGCGGTGGCATCGCCTGCGGATGATTGAGGCTGGCGAGCAGCAGCAGCGCGCCTTGCCGGGCGATCAATGGATCCTGTATCGGGCTGCCGGCCAGCCATTGCACCAACTGGTGCTGGCGCGAATCCAGCGCCAGCCGGGCCGGCCGGTCGAGCAGGCGGCGACTGGCATCGGCGTGGTCACCCAGTGTCTGCAGCAGCCAATGCTCGGTTGGCACATCCAGCACCAGGCAGCGGCTACCGTCGCGGCTGCCGCAGGCGTGGTGAGCGGCAAACGGCAGGATCATCACGCTGCTTTCCTGCACCTGATCAGCGCAGCCATCCACTTCGAAATCCAGGCGCCCGGACAGGCCAAACACCAATTGTGCATGGTCATGGCTGTGGGCGATGGGGGCATCGGTGTACTGGCGAAGCGTAAGACTGGGGCTCATTGCGCTCTCCTGGGCGGCAAGTCCCCAGTCTACATCGCTTAGGGGCGGCCAAGCGTTGTCATCAGACTGACGCGCAGTTGTCATGGGCTATTAACCGCCAGGGCGCAAGCTCGCGAAAACAGCGTCGAGGGACCCCCATGACCCGTGCCGAATTCGCCAAACCCAGCCGCAAGCAACGGGTGCGAACCCTGTGGATTTCCGACGTGCATCTGGGCACTCGGGACTGCCAGGCCGAGCATCTATCGCAGTTTCTCAAGGGTTACCACGCCGACAAGGTGTACCTGGTGGGCGACATTATCGATGGTTGGAAAATGCGTGGCGGCATGTATTGGCCCCAGGCTCACACCAACGTGATCCGCCGCCTGCTGACCATGGCCAAGCGCGGCACCGAGGTGATCTATGTCACCGGTAACCATGACGAATTTCTCAGGCGCTATTCCAAGCTGATCCTGGGCAATATCCAACTGGTGGACGAGGCGGTGCATGTCACGGCGGACGGTCGTCATCTGCTGGTGATTCACGGCGATCAGTTTGACGTGATCACCCGTTACCACCGCTGGCTCGCCTTCCTGGGGGACTCGGCCTACGAATTCACCCTGACCCTGAACCGCTGGCTCAATCATTGGCGGGCGCGCTATGGCTACGGTTATTGGTCGCTGTCGGCGTACTTGAAGCACAAGGTGAAAACCGCGGTGAGTTTTATCAGCGATTTCGAAGAGGCCATCGCCCACGAGGTAACCAAGCGTGAGTTGCATGGGGTGGTGTGCGGGCATATCCATCATGCCGAGATCCGCAAGGTGGGCGAGGTGGATTACCTGAACTGCGGGGATTGGGTGGAATCGTGCACGGCGTTGATCGAGCACTGGGATGGGCACATCGAGTTGTATCGGTTGGCGGATGCGCAGGCCAAAGAGGCGCTGCTCAAGGCTGAGATGGTCACAACCTGAAGTCTTGACTGGGTCAAATGTGGGAGGGGGCAAGCCCTGACGCCTGTAGGAGCGAGCTTGCTCGCGAAAAGCGTCAACGATAACGCGTGCTTCCTGAATGAACGCGTTGCCTGTGAGTTTTTCGCGAGCAAGCTCGCTCCTACACATGTTAGGGCAAGGCCCTCCCACATTTGGCCTCGGTTTCGTCAGCTGGAGACGTCGGCGATGGCTAGGGCCAGTAGCGTTAGCCGTGTGGCATCAACCCCGGCCACATTGGCCCGGCCCGAACTGACCATGTACACACTGTGCTTCTCCCGCAGTTGCCTGACCTGCTCGGCACTCAAGCCGGTGTAGGAGAACATCCCGCGCTGGGTGCCGATATGGGCAAACTGCTCGGCCAGGCCGTGGGGCGCCAGCGCTTCCACCAGTCCGGCGCGCAGTTGCGCGATGCGTGAACGCATGGCTTCGACTTCGTCGCTCCACTGCTGCTTGAGCTCGGCGTCGCCAAGGATGGTCGCAACCACAGCTGCACCATGATCCGGCGGCGTCGACCACAGGTTGCGCGCCGTATTGGCGAGCTGGCTGCGCACGTCCGTGAGCTTCTCGGCATCCGCCGCACACACGATCAATGCACCCACGCGGTCGCAATACAAACCGAAGTTCTTCGAGCACGAACTGGTGATCAATACTTCCGGCAGCTCGGCGGCAAACAGGCGCACCGCCCAGGCGTCCTGCTCCAGGCCGTCGCCAAAGCCTTGGTAGGCAAAGTCGATCAGCGGCAGCAATTGGCGCTCGCGCACAATCTGCAGCACCTGGCGCCAGTCATCCCGGGACAGGTCGAACCCGGTCGGGTTGTGGCAGCAGGCGTGCAGCAGCACCACATCGCCCTTGGGCACAGTGTTCAGGGTGGCCAGCATCGCCGCTACGTCCAGGCGATTGTCGCTGCCCACGTACGGGTAATGGCTGACCTTGAGCCCGGCCTTGGCGAAAATGGATTCGTGGATCGGCCAGGTCGGATTGCTCAGCCACACGCCACGGCCAGGCAGGCTCTGGGCGATAAAGTCGGCGCTCAGGCGCAGGGCGCCGGTGCCCCCTGGCGTCTGGGTGGCGCCGGCACGGCGTTCGGCGATCAACGCCGAATCGGCGCCCAGCACCAGTTCGCTGATCAGTGCGCCGAAGGCGGCATTGCCGTGCCCGCCAATGTAAGTCTTGGTGGCCTGGGTATCGACCAGGCGCTGCTCGGCACGTTTTACCGAGTCCGGGATCGGCGTCAGGCCCTGGTCGTCCTTGTAGACGCCCACGCCCAGGTCGAATTTGTCCGGGTTGGTGTCCTGGGCGAACAGGTCCATCAGTCCGAGAATAGGGTCGCCGGGCACGCGGCCAATCGCATCGAAGTGCATTACTTGCGGCCCTCGGCGCTCTTGGCCACTTCATCGGTGCGCGCGGCCATGATGAAGTCGTTGCGGTGCAGGCCCTTGATGGAGTGGCTCCACCAGGTCACGGTGACTTTGCCCCATTCGGTGAGCAGGCCCGGATGATGGCCTTCGGCTTCGGCGATGTCACCCACGGCATTGGTGAAGGCCAGGGCGAACTTGAAGTTCTTGAACAGGAAAACCTTTTCCAATTGCATCACGCCGTCGCGCACTTCGATGTTCCAGTCGGGGATCTGCTTGATCAGCACCGGCAGTTCTTCATCGCTGACTTGCGGGGCGTCGGCGCGGCAGGCTTCGCAATGGGCTTGGTTCAAGGTGGTCATGAAGGTGTCCTGAATTCGAATGATTGAAGGTCAGTGGCGCTACCCTAAAGCAACGCGGGGCCGGGGAACAGACTCACTTGGCCTAAAAAGGCACGGCTCAAGCAGCCTTGGGCTTTGGCGGAAATTTCGGTGCGTGCAGGCCCAACTGCATACCACGCTCGACCATGCCCATGATGTCTTCCTGCGCCACGTCGAACAGGCGCTTGAGCTCGGGCAATACGAAGTACAGCGGTTGCAGAATGTCGATGCGATAGGGCGTGCGCATCGCTTCCAGCGGATCGAACGCCTGGCGCTCAGGCTCATCCGACAGGCAATACACACTTTCCTTGGGCGAAGACAGAATGCCGCCACCGTAGATGCGCAGGCCGTCGGGTGTGTTCACCAGGCCGAACTCGATGGTCATCCAGTACAGGCGCGCCAGGTACACCCGTTGCTCCTTGGTGGCTGCCAGGCCGAGCTTGCCGTAGGTGTGGGTGAATTCGGCGAACCAGGGGTTGGTCAGCAGCGGGCAGTGGCCGAAGATCTCGTGGAAAATATCCGGCTCTTGCAGGTAGTCCAGTTCTTCGCGGGTACGAATAAAGGTCGCCACCGGAAACTGCTTGCTGGCGAGCAATTCGAAGAAGGTCTGGAAGGGGATCAGCGCCGGCACGCGGGCGACTTGCCAGCCGGTAGTGTCGGCCAACACTTTGTTTATTTCGCCCAGTTGCGGGATGCGATCCAGGGGCAGGCCGAGTTTGTCGATGCCGTCCAGGTATTCCTGGCAGGCACGGCCCTCAATCACTTTCAGCTGGCGCGTGATCAGGGTATTCCACACCGCGTGTTCTTCCGGCGGGTAGTGGATAAAACCTTGCGCATCGGGCTCGCGGGCCACGTAGTGCGTCTGCTTCATACGGCTCTCCTGCTAGGCATTCGTTCTTGTTATGTCCTGCTGTGTCTCTATTGATAACCCGGGCGCGACGGGTTTCCACCGGGTTTAAAAGCCTTTGCGTAGGAAAAGTTACCGCATTTCGTAAACTATTCGTTACGTATCAAGGGCTCGCCGCAGCCATGGGCTGGGAAAAACCTGCGTACTGTCACATAATCTTGACGACTTTCTGCGCCCAGCGACAAAAAGGCGCGGCGCCTTACTCACTTTCGGGCCTTTTCATGCGTATCAAAGTGCATTGCCAGAACCGCATCGGCATCCTGCGGGACATCCTCAACCTGCTGGTGGAGTACGGCGTCAACGTGGCCAAGGGTGAGGTCGGCGGCGAGCATGGCAACGCCATCTACCTGTTCTGCCCGAACCTGGTGAACATGCAGTTCCAGGCGTTGCGCCCGCAGTTCGAGGCGATAGCCGGGGTGTTCGGCGTTAAAAGGGTAGGGCTGATGCCCAGCGAGCGTCGGCATATGGAGCTCAATGCGCTGCTGGGGGCCCTCGAGTTTCCGGTGCTGTCCATCGACATGGGCGGCTCGATCGTCGCCGCTAACCGTGCGGCGGCGCAGTTGCTGGGGGTTCGTGTGGACGAAGTGCCGGGCATTCCGCTGTCGCGCTACGCCGAAGACTTCGACTTGCCGGAGCTGGTGCGCGCGAGCAAATCGCGCATCAATGGCCTGCGGGTCAAGGTCAAGGGCGATGT
This sequence comes from Pseudomonas sp. 44 R 15, assembly GCF_900004965.1. Classification (NCBI taxonomy): domain Bacteria; kingdom Pseudomonadati; phylum Pseudomonadota; class Gammaproteobacteria; order Pseudomonadales; family Pseudomonadaceae; genus Pseudomonas; species Pseudomonas sp. 44 R 15. The sequence continues at coordinate 32,361 of NZ_CVTU01000097.1, read as the reverse complement.
GTTCCTGGCCGATATCGCACCGCTGCAATCCTCTGAACACGACGACAGCGAAGCCATGGCCGGCGCGGTATTGACCCTGCACCGCGCCGACCGCGTAGGCGAGCGTATCTACAATGTACGCAAGCAGGAACTGCGCGGCTTCGACAGCATTTTTCAAAGCTCCAAAGTCATGGCGGCGGTGGTGCGTGAGGCGCGGCGCATGGCGCCGTTGGATGCGCCTCTATTAATAGAAGGCGAAACCGGCACCGGCAAAGAGTTGCTGGCGCGGGCCTGCCACCTGGCGAGCCCGCGTGGGCAATCGCCTTTGATGGCGCTCAACTGCGCGGGCTTGCCGGAGTCGATGGCCGAGACCGAGCTGTTTGGCTACGGCCCCGGCGCGTTCGAAGGCGCGCGGGCCGAAGGCAAGCTTGGGCTGCTGGAGCTGACGGCGGGCGGTACGTTGTTTCTCGACGGCGTGGGAGAAATGAGCGCACGCCTGCAGGTGAAGCTGCTGCGCTTTTTGCAGGACGGTTGCTTTCGTCGCGTGGGCAGCGATGAAGAGGTGTACCTCGACGTTCGGGTGATCTGTGCGACCCAGGTCGATTTGTCCGAACTGTGCGCCCGTGGCGAATTCCGCCAGGACCTTTATCACCGCTTGAACGTGCTTTCGCTGCATATCCCGCCGTTGCGCGAATGCCTTGATGGGCTGGCGCCATTGGTCGAGCACTTTCTTGACCAGGCCAGCCGGCAGATCGGTTGCCCGCTGCCCAAATTGGCGCCTGCCGCGATGGACAAGCTCAGCCACTACCACTGGCCAGGCAATGTGCGCCAGTTGGAAAACGTGCTGTTCCAGGCCGTTTCGTTGTGCGAAGGCGGGACGGTCAAGGTTGAGCATATTCGCCTGCCCGATTATGGCGTGCGCCAGCCGCTTGGCGATTTTTCGCTGGAGGGCGGGTTGGAAGACATCGTCGGGCGGTTTGAAAAGGCCGTGCTCGAAGCGCTGTATGCCGAGCATCCGAGCAGCCGGCAACTGGGCAAGCGCCTGGGGGTTTCCCACACCACAGTCGCCAACAAACTGCGCGACTATGAAATCCTCAAGACCGATAAATAACCAATGTGGGAGGGGCGGTGCGACGATTCGACTTGCCCCCGATGGCAGTTTGTCAGTCAGATTGCTATTGGCTGACACACCGCTATCGGGGGCAAGCCCCCTCCCACATTTAATCTATGCCGTTGCCGAAAGCGGCAGTAGTCCGCCGTTTTTTCGACTATCCCTCCCTCGCTATTTTCAGACACCTTCGCGCAAACCCCCGCCGTTGCTGGGCTCCGACCTGTTTTCAAAAGTTGGTTCGCAAATTGCTTAAGTCTCCTCAGTACATCGGTGGGCGGCAAGCGTCCGTCAGAAAGAGGATAGAGCGTGGACAAGTACCTTTATGTGGCAATGACCGGCGCCAGCCAGAATGCTCTGGCGCAGAAGGCCCATGCCAACAATCTGGCGAACATTTCCACCAATGGTTTTCAGCGCGACCTGGAGCAGGCGCGGTCGATGCCGGTGTTCGGTGACAGCTTTCCGGCGCGGGCCTTTGCCCTGACCGAGCGGCCGGCCACGGACTTCACCCCCGGCGCGATGATCGAAACCGGGCGTGACCTGGATGTGGCCGTCAACGGCGACGGCTGGATGGCCGTGCAAACGCCCGATGGCGGCGAAGCCTACGTGCGCAGCGCCAGCATGAACGTGGATGCGCTGGGCGTACTGCGCGCCGGCAACGGCATGCCGATCATGGGCAACGGCGGCCCGATTGCCGTGCCGCCCCAGCAGAAAATCGAAGTGGGTTCGGACGGCACCATCAGCATCCGCTCCATGGGCGAAGGCCCACGGGTAATGGCGGAGGTGGACCGCATCAAGATGGTCCAGCCCGACCTCAAGAACATGACCAAGGGCTTGGACGGCACCATCCACACCATGGATGGCAGGCCGGCCCAGGCTGATGCGAACGTCAAGCTGACCTCGGGCTTCCTCCAGGCGAGCAACGTCAATGCCGTTGAGGAAATGACCGCGGTGCTGGCGCTCTCCAAGCAATTCGAGCTGCACATCAAGATGATGAACAGCGCTAAAGAAGGCGACCAGGCCATGACGCGCGTCATGCAGATGAGCTAAGCGCCCTGGTCGGCTTTTAAACAAACAACGCAGCACCGCGCCAACAAACAGGCGCACAGAGGAGAACAGCATGCTTCCGGCTCTATGGGTTGCCAAAACAGGTCTGTCCGCCCAGGACACCAACCTGACCACCATTTCCAACAACTTGGCCAACGTGTCGACCACGGGCTTCAAACGCGACCGTGCCGAGTTCCAGGACTTGCTCTATCAGATCAAGAAACAGCCAGGCGCCCAGTCGACCCAGGACAGCCAACTGCCATCGGGCCTGCAACTGGGTACCGGTGTGCAGATCGTCGGCACCCAGAAGAATTTCAGCGCCGGTAACCTGCAGCAGACTGGCCAGCCGCTGGACATGGCGATCAACGGCCGTGGTTTCTTCCAGATCCTGCAACCGGATGGGACCACGTCCTACACCCGTGACGGCACCTTCCACCTGGACTCCAACGGCCAGATCGTGACATCCAACGGTTTCGCCCTACAGCCTGCCGTTGTGGTTCCGGCGGACGCCAAGACCTTCACCGTCGGCAACGACGGCACCGTGTCCATCACCGTGGCCGGTAACCCCGCGTCGCAAGTGATCGGCAACCTGCAAACCGCCGACTTCATCAACCCGGCCGGCCTGCAGGCCATGGGCAACAACCTGTTCCTGGAAACCGCCTCCAGCGGCGCGCCGCAAATCGGCACCCCGGGCCTGAACGGTTTCGGCACCACGCTGCAGAGCACCCTGGAAACGTCCAACGTCAGCACGGTTGAGGAAATGGTCAACATGATCACCACCCAGCGTGCCTACGAGATGAACTCCAAGGTGATCTCCACCGCCGACAAGATGCTTTCGTTCGTCACGCAGAATTTGTAATCAGTCTATGGGGCGCCCTTAAAGCGCCTGTAACACCGTGAGGTTAGGGTCATGAATCGCTTTGTTTCTGTTCTGGCATTGAGTGGGATCGCCGTGCTTGCGGGCTGTGTCGCCCCGTCGCCGAAACCCAATGACCCGTACTACGCGCCGGTGTTGCCGCGCACGCCGTTGCCGGCGGCGGCCAACAATGGCTCGATCTACCAGGCCGGTTTCGAGCAGAACCTGTACAGCGACCGCAAGGCGTTCCGGGTCGGGGACATCATCACTATCACCCTGAACGAGCGCACCCAGGCCAGCAAGAATGCCAACTCGCAGATAGGCAAGACCAGCAAAGCCAAGCTGGGCCTGACATCGTTGTTCGGCGGCGTGCCCAACACCAATAACCCGTTGGGCAGTGGCGACCTGAGCCTCGACGCCGGTTACAGCGGCGACCGTGCTACCAACGGCAAGAGTGCGGCGGCCCAGGGCAACACCCTGACCGGTTCGATCACCGTGACCGTGGCCGACGTGCTGCCCAACGGCATCATTGCCATACGCGGTGAAAAATGGATGACCCTCAACACCGGCGACGAACTGGTGCGCATTGCCGGCATGGTCCGCGCCGATGACATTGCCACCGACAACACCGTGCCGTCGACGCGGATTGCCGATGCGCGCATTACCTACTCGGGTACGGGTTCGTTTGCCGATGCAAGCCAGCCGGGCTGGTTCGACCGTTTCTTCCTTAGCCCGTTGTTCCCTTTCTAGGTGGCCATTTTGAACGTCAAGCAACTGATGGCGGCGGTAGTGTTGCTGTCCCTGAGCGCCGTCGCCCAGGCCGAACGCCTGAAAGACATCGCCAGCATTTCCGGCGTGCGCTCCAACCAGTTGATCGGCTACGGGTTGGTGGTCGGCCTCAGCGGCACGGGTGACCAGACCACCCAGACCCCGTTCACCCTGCAAACCTTCAACAACATGCTGTCGCAGTTCGGTATCAAGGTGCCTGCGGGTTCGGGCAACGTGCAGCTGAAAAACGTCGCGGCGGTGTCGATCAGTGCCGATTTGCCGGCGTTCGCCAAGCCGGGCCAGGTGGTGGACATCACCGTTGCGTCCATCGGTAACTCCAAAAGCCTGCGGGGCGGCACCTTGCTGATGACCCCGCTCAAAGGGATCGACGGCAACGTCTACGCCATTGCCCAGGGCAACCTGGTGGTGGGCGGGTTCGACGCCGAAGGCCGCGACGGTTCGAAGATCACCGTCAACGTGCCGTCGGCCGGTCGCATTCCCGGGGGTGCCAGTGTTGAACGCACCGTGCCGAGCGGCTTCAATCAGGGCAACAGCCTGACCCTGAACCTCAACCGTTCCGACTTCACCACCGCCAAGCGTGTGGTCGACAAGATCAACGACATGCTTGGCCCTGGCGTGGCCCAGGCCATCGACGGCGGCTCGATCCGCGTCACTGCGCCGCTGGACCCAAGCCAGCGCGTCGACTACTTGTCGATCCTGGAAAACCTTGAGGTCGATCCAGGCCAGGCCATCGCCAAAGTCATCATCAACTCGCGCACCGGCACCATCGTGATCGGGCAGAACGTCAAGGTCTCGCCGGCGGCAGTGACCCACGGCAGCCTGACCGTGACCATTACCGAAGACCCGATCGTCAGCCAGCCTGGGCCCTTGTCCAACGGCCAGACCGCCGTGGTCCCGCGTTCGCGGGTCAATGCACAGCAGGAAGCCAAGCCAATGTTCAAGTTCGGCCCCGGTACCACCCTGGATGAGATTGTCCGCGCGGTGAACCAGGTCGGCGCCGCCCCCGGCGACTTGATGGCGATCCTCGAAGCCCTGAAACAGGCCGGCGCCCTGCAAGCCGACCTGATTGTGATCTGAGGCCATGGTCATGGATATGCGTAAGAGCGGTCTTATCAGTTCGGCAGACTCGGGGGCTTACTCCGACCTGAACCGGCTGAACCAGCTCAAGGTCGGCGACGGCAAAAACAGCGAAGGCAACATGCGCAAGGTTGCGCAGGAGTTCGAGTCGCTGTTTTTGAACGAAATGCTCAAATCCATGCGTTCGGCCACCGACGCCGTGGGCGAGGACAACCCGCTGAACACGTCGGCGGCCAAGCAGTACCAGGAAATGTATGACCAGCAATTGGCGGTGTCGATGTCCCGCGAAGGCGGAGGTATTGGCCTGGCGGACGTACTGATGCGCCAGATGCAGAAGAACAAGCCGGTGGACGCCCAGGCGGCCACCTTGCAGGGCCCCGCCACGGCTGAAACAGTGAAGAAGGTCGATGTTCCGACTGAAATTGCCGCCGGCACCCAGGCTGAGGGGCCGTTGGGTCGCTCCAATGGACAGCGTCCGTTGTGGGCTTACCGCGTCGCCGAGCCCAAGGCCGGTGCCGTTGCGTCCCACAGCAACGACATGGAACTGATGAACCAGCGCCGTATCGCCTTGCCAAGCAAACTGACCGACCGCCTGCTGGCGGGCATCGTGCCGAGTACCCAGGTCGAGGCCAAGGTCGCGCCACTGCGCAACAGTGCCGCCGATGACAACGTGATCAACAGCAGCGCGCGCAGCGTTGCCGTACCAAGCGGGAAGATGCAGGTCTACGGCCGCGCCATTGCCCAGCCACCGCTGGCACCGGCGAAGAAGGCCTTCAGCTCGCAGGATGAATTCGTCGCCACCATGCTGCCGATGGCCAAGGCCGCCGCCGCGCGTATCGGTATCGATCCGAAGTACCTGGTGGCCCAGGCCGCCCTGGAAACCGGTTGGGGTAAATCGGTGATGCGCGCCGAAGACGGCAGCAGCAGTCACAACCTGTTCGGCATCAAGGCCGGCCAGAGCTGGCAGGGCGGCCAGGCCCGGGCGATCACCAGCGAGTTTCGCGACGGCGCGATGGTTAAGGAGACGGCGCAGTTCCGCTCCTACAGCTCCTATCAGGACAGCTTCCATGACCTCGTGACGCTGCTGCAAAGCAATGATCGGTATAAAGAAGTTGTGAAATCAGCCGACAACCCGGAACAGTTTGTACGCGAGTTGCAAAAAGCCGGTTATGCAACCGATCCGGCCTACGCCAGCAAGATTTCGCAGATCGCCAAAAACATGAACAGTTACCAGAACTACGCTGCCGCTGGCGCAACCACACATTTATAAGGTCTGAACCATGAGTTTGCTCAGTATCGGGATGTCAGGGCTCAATGCCGCTCAAGGATCGCTGTCGGTCTTGAGTAATAACATCGCCAACGCCAATACCTCGGGTTATTCGCGTCAGCAGACCACGCAGAATGCCAATGCCAATAACCCCTACGGCGGTGTGTACATCGGCAGCGGCACCACCCTGTCGGATGTGCGCCGGGTGTATAACGAGTTCCTCGATGCGGCCTACCAGAACAGCACGGCGCTGAGCAACGACGCCAAGGCGTATGCCGGCCAGGCCAGCGCCATCGATAAGACCTTGTCGGACAAGACCACCGGCATGTCCTCGGTACTCAGTGCGTTCTTCGCCGCTGTGCAGACGTCGGCGGCCACCCCCAGCGATGTGTCCGCCCGGCAAGTGCTGTTGAGCAGCGCCCAGACCCTGAGCAACCGTTTCAATTCGATTTCCAGCCAGTTGAACGAGCAGAAACAGTCGATCAACGGCCAGTTGGGCACGCTGAGCGGCCAGGTCAACCAGTTGACCTCCTCGATTGCTTCGCTGAACAAGCAGATCACCCTGGCCCAGGGCTCCAGCAGCAGCGCCCCGGCCAACCTGCTCGATGCACGCAACGAAGCGGTACGTTCGCTCAATGAACTGGTGGGCGTGACCACCAGTGAAAAAAATGGCGTGTTCAGCGTCAGCACCGGCACCGGCCAATCCCTGGTGCTGGGCGATCAGGCCAATACGATTTCGGCGGTACCCGGCAGCAGCGATCCAAGCCAGTACACCATCGCGCTCAATGCCGGCGGCGGCACGGCGATCGACCTGGGCAACGTGCTCAGCGGCGGCAGCATCGGCGGCCTGCTGCGCTATCGCACCGACGCATTGATGCCGGCCATCAATGACCTGGGGCGCATCGCCCTGGCGACTGCCGATACCGTCAACAGCCAGCTGGGCCAGGGCCTGGACCTGAACGGCGACTTCGGTTCGTCGCTGTTCAAGGACATCAACAGCGCGGCCGCCGTCGCCCAGCGCAGTCAGGGCGCGATGGGCAACAGCAGCGGCTCCGGCAACTTGAACGTGAGCATCAGCGACACCAGCAAGCTGTCGACCTACGACTACAAAGTGACCTTTACCAGCGGCAACAACTACAACGTCGTGCGTTCCGACGGCAAGGCCATGGGCGCGTTCGACACCAACACCGCGCCGCCTCCGGTGATCGACGGTTTCACGCTGGCCCTGGATGGCAAGGGGCCGATAGCGGCGGGGGACAGTTTCAAGGTCAGCCCCACCGCCAGTGGCGCGGCAAACATCGGCACCGCGCTGACCGACGCCAACAAAATCGCGTTCGCCGGGCCGTTGCTGGGCGAGGGCAGCAAGACCAATCAAGGCACCGGCAGCTTTACTCCGCCGACCCTGACCCTGCCGATCGATATTCACGGTGGCGCCGACACGGCGCAACTGCGTACCGGCATCGAACATTCGATGCCGGTGAAGATGGTGTTCGGCAAGCCTGCGGCGGACGGCACTCAGAGCTACACGCTCAGCAATGCCCAGGGCAATCCGATCGGCACTGGCACCATCGTGCCCGGCCAAAGCAACAAGATCACCGTCGACGTACCGATGCGCGATGCCAACGGTGCACTGCTGGTGCCGGCCAAGAGCTTCAAGTTCGATACCACCGTTGGCGGTTTGCCCGCCGCCGGCGACAGCACCACGTTTTCCTTCAACGCCTCGGGCAAGTCCGATAACCGCAACGCCCAGGCGCTGCTCGACCTGCAAACCAAGCCGACGCTCGGCTTGTCCGATGGCAGTGGCGGCGGCGTGAGCCTGGTGGCGGCCAACAGCCGCCTGGTCTCCAGTGTCGGCGCCAAGGCCGCCTCCGCCATCACTGACACCACCGCCACCGGTGCCTTGCTCAAGGCCAACCAGGATGCGCGCAACTCGGTGTCCCAGGTCAACCTGGATGAAGAGGCGGGCGATATGATCAAGTTCCAGCAGTACTACACCGCGTCGTCGCAGATCATCAAGGCTGCGCAAGAAACCTTCAGCACGCTGATCAATAGTCTTTAAGGGAGTCTGGGACGATGCGTATTTCCACTGCTCAATATTTCGAAACCAGCTCGGCCAAGTATTCGGATAATTATTCCAGTGTGGTGAAGGCTCAGGATCAGGCGTCCACCGGCGTGCGCGTGCAGACCGCTTCCGATGACCCGGTCGCTGCGGCGCGTTTGCTGATGCTGCAGCAGCAGAAAGACATGTTGGGCCAGTTCAACGGCAACATCACCAGCTTGAAGAACTCGCTGACCAACGAAGAAAGCGTGCTGGGCTCGATCACCGACGCGCTGCAGAAAGCCAGTGAGCTGGCGTTGCGTGCGGGCGGCTCGCTGAGCGATGCCGATCGCAAGTCGATTGCCGGGGAAATCGGCGCGATAGAGGATCAGGTGCTGGGCTTGCTCAACAGCAAGGACGCAGCGGGCAGCTATCTGTTTTCCGGGTCCAAGACGGCGACCCCACCGTATAGCCGCAACAGCGATGGTTCCTATAGTTACCAGGGCGACGAGACCCCGCTCAGCCTGCAGGTGTCGGACACGCTGAAGATCCAGGCGGGCGATACCGGCAAGAGCATCATGGGGGGAGCGGCGAATTCGGGACGCACCCAGTCTACCTGGATAGCACCTGCGATCGTTCCGCCTGCGACGGCGCCGGTGCCGAACGACAATAAAGTCGCGTTGTCGGCAGGCCTGGTGACATCGGGCACTGACTACACCAAGCAATTTGCCGACGGCCAGCCTTACACGTTGACCTTTACCAGCAGCACCCAATACAAGATCTCCGACAAGAGCGGTAACGACATCACGTCGCAAATTCCGGGTAACGGTACTTTCGACTCCACCAAGGAAGGCGGTTCCAGCGTGAACCTGCGCGGCGTGAAGTTCGATATCACCCTGGACCTCAAGGATATCGCGCCGGGCCCGAACGCGGATGCTCTGGTCAAGGATCGTTCTTTCAGTCTGGCCGCCAAGCCGGACACCTTCAGTGTGTCCCGTACCCCAAGCAACCCGTCCACTGCGCAGTTGACCAATGCCTCGGTGTCCAATCAGGCGGCGTATGCCAGCACATTCCCGGCGAACAGCGGTGCGGTGGTCAAATTCACCTCCGGTACCGCGTACGAGGTGTATGCCCAGCCCTACACGGTTGACAGTAAAGCCATTGCCACAGGTGACACGGGCGGCGGCACCACGGTCACGGCTGCCGGGGTGACCTTTGGTGTCAGCGGTACGCCCCAAAGCGGAGATCAGTTCGCAGTCGCTGCAACGACACAGAAGACTCAGAATGCGTTGGATAGCCTCAGCCAGCTGCGCCATGCCCTGGAGCAACCGGCCGACGGTAATCCAGCGGCGACGGTCAAGCTCAAGGATGTACTGGACGCTTCCATCGCCAACTTTGGCAATACCCGTACACAGGTCGATAACGTACGCGGATCGATTGGTGCGCGGCAGAACGCACTGGACATTCAGACCAGCGAGAACACCAGCATCGGCCTGGCTAACACCAGCACCATGAGTGATCTGGGCAATATCGATACGGCTCAAGCCGCAATCAACCTGACCTTGCAGCAAACCATGCTGCAAGCCTCCCAGCTGGCTTTCGTGAAAATCTCGCAGTTGAGTCTCTTCAGCAAGATGTAAGTGGCGCTGCGTCAAGCGGCCCGCTCTGGAAACAGGGCGGGCCGTTGTCGTTTTTGGGGCTTAATTGTTTGGAAGTTTTGCACAAAGCGCACAAAATTGAGTGACCTGTGAGTCATAAAGCGCATCTTCACTGTATCGTGTGAAAAGGATAAGTCGTCACAGGGTCCTTGCGAGGCGGCTTTCAGCGAATTTTTTTGGGGTTATCCCCTTTTATTGTCAGCACTTCGGGCGCAGGCCCTGGGGTGTTCTCCAGCTATTTTGTATTGGGAAGCCACAATGATTGGCATTAAAAGCATCGCCAGTTACGTGCCGGCGGACGGTATCGATAACTACGCCCAGGGTGCCAAATTCGCCAAGGATGAGGAATTCATCATTGGCAAGATCGGCTCGGCGTTCCTGCCGCGCAAGGATGCCGCGCAGGAAACCTCCGATCTGTGTGTCGAAGCGGTCAACGCGTTGTTTGCCGGCAACCCGGACTTGAAGCGCGAGTCCATCGACGCGGTGATTGTCGTCACCCAGAACGGCGATGAAGAAGGGCTGCCCCACACCGCAGCCATCGTCCAGGACAAACTGGGCCTGCCGACCCACGTGGCCGCGTTCGATATCTCCCTGGGCTGCTCCGGCTATGTCTACGGCATCTATGCGATGAAGGGCTTCATGGAAGCCACCGGCCTGAAAAACGGCCTGCTGATCACTGCCGACCCGTATTCGAAAATCGTCGACCCGGAGGACCGCAACACCACCATGCTGTTCGGCGACGCCGCCACCGCCACCTGGATGGGCGAAGACCCGCAGTGGTTGCTCGGCAAATCCAAGTTCGGCACCGACGGTTCCGGCGCGCCGCACCTGAAGGTCAGTGACGGCGTGTTCTTCATGAATGGCCGCCAGGTGTTCAACTTCGCCTTGCTCAAGGTGCCGGCGCATTTGCACGAGTTGCTCGATGAGTCAGACCTCAAGGCCGATGACATCGATGCGTTCTGCATTCACCAGGGCAGTGCCGCCATTGTTGACGCGGTGGCGCGCCGTTTTGAAGATGCGCCGGTGGACAAGTTCATCAAGGACATGGTCGAGACCGGCAATACCGTATCGTCGAGCATTCCCTTGCTGCTGGAAAAACATGTGATGAATGCCGCCTGGCAGCGTGTGGCAATCAGCGGTTTTGGTGTAGGCCTGTCCTGGGGCTCGGCGATTCTGTATCGCCCATGACCCTGTGAGGGGCGCGTAAAAAAAACGTCGATGATCGAAAGATCATCGGCGTTTTTTATTTGGCGCCAGAAAAGCCAACAAAACCGGGGTTTTCAATAGCAGTAACTGCTTGAATTGCAAGGGCTGGCACAGGGCTAGTAAAAAAAATCAAAAAAAACCTCAAGCAACCGGCTACCACGACGATAACTATTACGTAGGTTCTCAGGCCACACCAGGCGGTTGCCAGGGCCGGAAGCCGCAGTATCCATCCATCGAGGATTTCGTCATGGCTTTAACAGTAAACACCAACATTGCTTCCATCACTACCCAGAACGGCCTTGCTAAAGCTGCCAGCTCGCTGCAAACCTCCATGCAGCGTCTGTCCACTGGCCTGAGCATCAACAGCGCTAAAGACAACGCCTCGGGCCTGCAGATTTCCAACCGCCTGACCAGCCAAATCAACGGCCTGGGCCAAGCTGTAAAGAACGCCAACGATGGTATCTCCATCGCGCAGACCGCTGAAGGCGCAATGCAGGCTTCGACCGACATTCTGCAAAAAATGCGTACCCTGGCGCTGTCCTCGGCTACCGGCTCCCTGAGCGACGCTGACCGTACTTCCAACCAGGAAGAATACCAGGCGCTGACTTCGGAACTGACCCGTATCTCGGAAACCACCACTTTCGGTGGCCAGAAGCTGCTCGACGGTTCGTACGGCACCAAAGCCATCCAGGTAGGCGCCAACGCCAACGAAACCATCAACCTGTCCCTGGACAACGTTGCTGCCAACAACATCGGTTCGCAGCAGATCAAGAGCGTCGGCGTTGCACCTAGCACCTCAGGTGTTGCCGGTGGCGTGATCGGCCTGACCGGTAATGGCCAGACCGCCAGTGTCACTGTTCTTCAAGGCGCATCGGCCAAAACCATCGCCAGCCAACTGAACGGCGCTGTAGGTGGCCTGAGCGCTACGGCCAGCACTGAAGCTCAATTCACCGTCGGTGCTGCCGCCAAGACCACGCCTGCTACCTTCACCATGACTGTTGGCGGCCAAGCCACCACCTTCACCGGTGTAACCGATACCGCCAGCCTGGCTGACCAACTGAAATCCAACTCCGCCAAGCTGGGCATCAGCGTCAACTACGACCAATCCAAGGGCACCCTGTCGGTCAAGTCCGATTCCGGTGAGAACCTGAACTTCAGTGCCTCCACTGCCGCCGGTTCGATCACTGTTGCCACCAAAGACGGTGCTGGTGCCTACGGTACCGCCGTCGCGCTGGCCGACGGCCTGATCGCTACCGGTGCAGTGAACCTGGACTCGTCCAAAGGCTACGCGATGAACGGTGCCGGTGTAACCGGTCTGTTCGCCGCAACAGGTACTGCCGCAGCTTCCACCAAGACCACGGTTGCACAGACCGACGTCAGCAGCGCTTTCAACGCACAAGCGGCCATCGCGGTACTGGACAAGGCTATCGGCGGCATCGACAGCACACGTTCGGGCCTGGGTGCTGTTCAGAACCGTCTGACGACTACTGTGGACAACCTGACCAACATTCAGAAAAACTCCACCGCTGCACGTTCTACCGTTCAAGACACCGACTTCGCTGCTGAAACAGCTCAGTTGACCAAGCAACAAACCCTGCAGTCGGCTGCTACCGCGATTCTGTCGCAGGCCAACCAACTGCCATCCGCTGTACTGAAGCTGCTTCAGTAATAGCGTCGCTTGGTAATTGACGGAAGGGCGCGTTTACGTGCCCTTTCGTCTTTTTCGGTTTGTAGAGGAGATTGGACATGGACATGAGTGTAAAGCTGGCCTCGTCTTATCCACCGGTAGCCCCTCAAGGCTCGGCCCCTGCGGTGGTTGCGGACAAAGACAACGCCAAGGTCGAGGCAATCGCGCCGGCCGCGCCGGTCGCCGGTGAGCCGAAACGGGCTGACCTGGAAAAGGCAGTCACCGATATTCGAGAATTCGTACAAGCGGCCCAGCGCAAACTGGATTTTTCCATTGATGATTCCACCCATCGGGTCGTGGTCAAGGTCATCGCCACTGAAAGTGGCGAGGTGATCCGCCAGATTCCGTCGGAAACGGCCTTGAAGCTTGCACAGAGCCTGGCTACCGCCAGTCATGTGCTGTTCGATGAAAAGGTCTGAACTGGCATGAAACTTGTTGCGTTGCTTTCTTGAAGTGCGGTTCGTCAAGAAAACGCCAACAGCCGTATTAGGAGAAAGACGATGGCGAGTACAACGGTAAACGGTGTGGGTTCGGGTATCGACATCCAGGGCATCGTCAAAGCCCTGGTCGACGCCGATCGGGCGCCGAAGCAGACCCAGATCAACACCCAGTCACAGAAAGCGACTACCCAGTTGTCGTCGATCGGCAAGATCCAGTCGGCATTGAGCGCCTTCCGTGGCGCCATCAAGAGCATGACCGACGACAATAGCTTCAGTGGTCTGACCGGCACTTCGTCAAATGAAAAGGTCGCGACCATGACCACCGCTCAGGGCGCTGCCAACGGCAGTTTCAACCTGGTGGTCAATAAACTCGCCCAGCCTTCCAAACTGTCCACGGCCACCCTGGCCGGCGGCGCTTCGACAGTGGTCAACAAGGGCACTGCCGCCACCACCCTGACCATCTCCCAGTCGGGCAAGAAGTTCGACCTGAGCGTGCCGCCGGGCGCAACCCTGCAACAGGTACGTGACTCGATCAACACCCAGTTCGGCACCGTCGGGCTCAGTGCCAACATCGTCACCGACTCCACCGGTTCGCGCATGGTGTTGACATCCACCACGGGCGGCGTCGGCTCGGACCTGACATTGTCGGGCAACTCGGGTATCGATACCGGCTACAACGTGATCGATACGCCGCAGAACGCCGAGTACACCATCGATAACGTGGCGTATACGTCCAAGACCAACAACATCTCGGACGCGGTGAGTGGGGTCAGCATCAAGCTGCTGTCGGTTTCACCGCCCGTGGATACCAAGGACCCGAACGGGCCGAAGGTCACCACGACGATTTCGGTGACTACCAGCACCGCCGCCCTCAAGTCCGGGGTCAAAGGCTTTGTCGACAGCTATAACGCGTTGCTCAAGGCGATGAATGCCGAAACCAAGGTGACCAAGGACGCGGCGGGTAACTCGGTATCGGCGACCTTGACCGGTGACGCCAACATGCGCTCGCTGCAAAGCGCCTTGCGCGCCGAGTTCAACGCGTTGTCCGGGACCGGCACCATCAAGTCCCTGGCACAATTTGGTATCGGTACCGACTCCGGTACCGGTCTGTTGACCATGGACGACAAAACCTTCGACAAGGTAGCGCTCACCAACTCCGCAGATATCAGCAGTATGTTCAGCGGCAAGACCGGGTTGCTGGCACGCATGACCAATGCCACTGAAGGTTATGCCAAGGCGACCACCGGTATCTTCGCGACGCGCACGACCGCGCTCTCCGATAACCTCAAGACCTTGAGCAAGGACCAGGCGGAACTTGACGCGCATGTGGCGGATCTGCAGGCCAGCCTGATACGTAAATACGCGGCGATGGATTCGCTGGTCGCCCAGTTACGCCAGCAAAGTAACAACATCATGGGCACGCTCAACGCGCTGAACAACCAGAAAAATAATTGATGTTGATGCATGAAAAAGCCCGGGCTGCCTGCCGGGCTTCGTTTTTTTGGGGACCATCGGGGTTAAAGTTTTCTGCGATCCCGTCGACATATTGGTTACTGAAATCCTTTTCGCTGTCGCCTGTTACGAGGTAGAACCATGAATCCCATGAGAGCCCTTCGCCAATACCAGAAGGTCAATTCCCATGCCCAGATCTCCGAAGCCAGCCCGCATCGTCTGGTGCAGATGCTCATGGAGGGCGGCCTCGACCGCATGGCACAGGCCAAGGGCGCATTGGCTCGTGGGGACATCGCTCAAAAAGGCCTGATGCTCGGTAAGGCCATCGACATCATCATCGGCCTGCGTGATGGTCTGGATGCGCAGAAGAGTGAAGATCCGGCTTACGTCCAGCAATTGGAAAGTCTGTACGCCTACATGACCAACCGTTTGATGGAGGCCAATCTGCACAACGATGCCGACATGATCGACGAAGTCGCTCGTCTGCTGATCACCGTCAAAGAAGGCTGGGATGCCATCGCCGCACCCCAGGGCGCCGCACAGTAAGGCCACTGGGCCTTGAGGAATACGTCATGAGCCACGCACTGCAACGCATCGATGAAACCCGTGAAGCCCTGGTTGACGCCCTCGCTGCGCGCAACTGGGACGCCATCGGCGAACTGGACCTGGGCTGTCGCAACGTGATTGATGACGTGCTCAGCCAGGCACCGGTGGACGAGGATGCGCTGCGCGAAAAGCTGGAGAGCCTGTTGGCGGTTTACCAGCAGTTGCTTGAGGTGACGACCGGCGAGCGCCAGGCGATTTTCGAAGAGATGTCGCAGATCAACCAAGCTAAAAATGCGTCAAAGGTTTACCATCTGTTCGGCTGATAGAAGCTCAGTTGGTCCGAACGGTGCGTCATATATTTGACTGTGCCAGCATTTTTGACTTAACTAGTGTTGTTTTCAGATTTCAGACGTCTAGTAAGTAATAAGTCTTACAGGCGTCTTGATTGCCCTGATTCCGGGGCAGGAAGTTTTACTAGGGAAGTTGCTATTGCATGTGGCGTGAAACCAAAATTCTGCTGATCGATGACGATAGCGTCCGCCGCCGCGATTTGGCGGTGATTTTGAATTTTCTTGGTGAAGAAAATTTGCCCTGCGGTAGCCACGATTGGCAGCAGGCTGTCAGCTCATTGTCATCGAGCCGCGAAGTCATTTGTGTGCTGATCGGGACGGTAAACGCTCCTGGCGCTGTTTTGGGCTTGTTAAAGACACTGTCAACCTGGGATGAGTTCCTTCCCGTGTTGCTGATGGGCGATATTTCTTCCGTGGACCTGCCGGAAGACCAGCGCCGCCGCGTGCTTTCCACCCTGGAAATGCCGCCCAGCTACAGCAAATTGCTCGACTCCCTTCACCGCGCCCAGGTCTATCGCGAGATGTATGACCAGGCCCGCGAGCGCGGCCGTCACCGTGAACCCAACCTGTTCCGCAGCCTGGTCGGCACCAGCCGGGCGATCCAGCACGTACGCCAGATGATGCAGCAAGTGGCCGACACCGACGCCAGTGTGTTGATCCTCGGCGAGTCGGGCACCGGCAAGGAAGTGGTCGCGCGCAACCTGCACTATCACTCCAAGCGCCGCGACGGGCCGTTCGTGCCGGTCAACTGCGGGGCGATCCCGGCAGAGCTGCTGGAAAGCGAATTGTTCGGTCACGAGAAGGGCGCCTTTACCGGGGCGATCACCAGCCGTGCCGGGCGTTTCGAGCTGGCCAACGGCGGCACGCTGTTTCTCGACGAGATCGGCGACATGCCGCTGCCGATGCAAGTCAAGTTGCTGCGCGTGTTGCAGGAGCGCACCTTCGAGCGCGTGGGCAGCAACAAGACCCAGAGCGTGGACGTGCGCATCATCGCCGCCACCCACAAGAACCTCGAAAGCATGATCGAGGTCGGCAGCTTCCGCGAAGACCTGTACTACCGCCTCAACGTCTTCCCGATCGAGATGGCGCCGCTGCGTGAGCGCGTGGAAGACATCCCGTTGCTGATGAACGAATTGATTTCACGCATGGAGCACGAAAAACGCGGCTCCATCCGTTTCAACTCCGCCGCCATCATGTCGCTGTGCCGTCATGGTTGGCCGGGCAACGTTCGTGAGCTGGCCAACCTGGTGGAGCGCATGGCGATCATGCACCCCTACGGTGTGATCGGCGTGGTCGAGTTGCCGAAGAAATTCCGCTACGTCGACGATGAAGACGAGCAGATGGTCGACAGCCTGCGCAGCGACATGGAAGAGCGCGTGGCGATCAACGGCCATACGCCGGACTTCGGTGCCACGGCCATGCTGCCGCCCGAAGGCCTCGACCTGAAAGACTACCTCGGCAACCTGGAGCAAGGCCTGATCCAACAGGCCCTGGACGACGCCAATGGCATCGTCGCCCGTGCCGCCGAGCGCCTGCGCATTCGCCGCACCACCCTGGTGGAGAAGATGCGCAAGTACGGTATGAGCCGCAAAGAAGGTGATGAACAGGCGGATGATTGACGCGTGTTTTTCAGCGTCTTGATTTATAAGTAGTTTTTTTTCGGCACGGGTATTGCTACAGCCCTCGCAACGTTCCGTTTAACTGACGGTCAGCCAAGCGAGAGAGCACCATGCCCCACGCCGCCCAACTATCTGCAGCCCCTGCCATTCCGGGGCTGGTTTCGCCTGTAGAACCGCCGATCCGCCAGGGTCTGGAGCAGGCGTTCTCGCAGTTCAACCAGATGTCGAGCCAGCTGACCGATTCCTACAGTCTGCTTGAAGCCCGAGTGTCCGAGCTCAAAGGCGAACTGGCGGTGGTCAGTGCCCAGCGCATGCAGGAATTGGCCGAGAAAGAACGCCTGGCCAACCGCCTGCAGAACCTGCTCTCGCTGTTGCCCGGTGGCGTGATCGTCATCGACGACCAGGGCCGTGTGCGCGAAGCCAATCCGGCCGCCTGCGACCTGCTCGGCCTGCCGCTGGAGGGCGAGCTGTGGCGCCACGTCATCACCCGTTGCTTTGCGCCACGTGACGATGACGGCCACGAAGTGTCCCTCAAGGATGGGCGGCGCCTGTCCATCGCCACCCGTTCACTGGATGCCGAGCCGGGCCAATTGGTGCTGCTCAACGACCTGACGGAAACCCGTCACCTGCAGGATCAACTGGCGCGCCATGAGCGCTTGTCGTCGTTGGGGCGGATGGTCGCTTCCCTGGCGCATCAGATCCGTACGCCGCTGTCGGCGGCATTGATCTACGCCAGTCATTTGACTGATGAGCAACTGCCCGCAGCCACCCACCAGCGTTTTGCCGGACGCCTCAAGGAGCGCCTGCACGAGCTGGAGCATCAGGTGCGCGACATGCTGGTGTTTGCCCGTGGTGAACTGCCGCTGACCGACCGCTTGACCCCGGCCGCGTTGATGCAAGCCCTGCAAGCGGCGGCCGCCACGCATACCGAGGGCGCCAGCCTGCGCTGGCAATGCGACAGCCACCAGGGTGAGTTGCTGTGCAATCGCGACACCCTGGTCGGCGCGCTGCTCAACCTGATCGAAAACGCCACCCAGGCCAGCGGCCCGGGGGCGCGCCTCAAGGTGCACCTGTACCGCCGCGAGCAAAGCCTGCGCCTGTGCATCAGCGACAGCGGCAGTGGTATTGCGCCGGCCGTGCTGCAGCGCCTGGGCGAGCCCTTTTTCACCACCAAGACCAACGGCACCGGCCTGGGCCTGACCGTGGTCAAGGCAGTGGCACGTGCGCATCAGGGAGAATTGCAGCTGCGTTCCCGGTTGGGGCGCGGCACCTGTGCATTGATGACCTTGCCGCTGTTTTCCAGCGCGGCAAGCGCGGAGTAAAAGGATCATGACTATCAAGGTTTTACTGGTTGAAGACGATCGCGCCCTGCGTGAAGCATTGGCTGACACGCTGTTGTTGGCGGGCCATGACTACCGTGCGGTCGGCTCTGCCGAGGAAGCCTTGGAGGCCGTGGAGCGAGAAACTTTCAGCCTGGTGGTCAGCGATGTGAACATGCCCGGCATGGACGGCCATCAGTTGCTCGGCCTGCTGCGCGCGCGTCAGCCGCAATTGCCGGTGCTGCTGATGACCGCCCATGGCGCCGTCGAGCGGGCCGTGGACGCCATGCGCCAGGGCGCGGCGGATTATCTGGTCAAGCCGTTCGAACCCAAGGCGTTGATCGAACTGGTGGCGCGGCATGCGCTTGGCGTCATGTCGACGGTGGAGGGCGATGGCCCGATTGCCTTCGAGCCGGCCAGCGCGCAGTTGCTGGAACTGGCGGCCCGGGTGGCGCGCAGCGAGTCCACCGTATTGATCTCGGGGGAGTCCGGCACCGGCAAGGAAGTGTTGGCGCGCTATATCCACCAGCAATCCAGTCGGGCCGGGCAGCCCTTCATTGCGATCAACTGTGCGGCGATTCCGGACAACATGCTCGAAGCCACCCTGTTCGGCCACGAAAAGGGCTCGTTCACCGGCGCCATCGCGGCCCAGGCCGGCAAGTTCGAACAGGCCGACGGCGGCACCATTTTGCTCGACGAAATCTCGGAAATGCCCCTGGGCCTGCAAGCCAAGTTGCTGCGCGTGTTGCAGGAGCGCGAAGTGGAGCGGGTGGGCGCGCGCAAGCCGATCCAGTTGGATATCCGCGTGGTCGCCACCACCAACCGCGACCTGGCGGGCGAAGTGGCGGCGGGGCGCTTTCGCGAAGACCTGTTTTACCGTCTGTCGGTGTTCCCGCTGGCCTGGCGGCCGTTGCGCGAACGCCCGGCCGATATCATTCCTCTGGCCGAGCGCCTGCTGAACAACCACGTCAAAAAAATGAAGCACGCCCAGGCGCGGCTGTCAGCTGAGGCTGAGGCTTGCCTGGTTGCTTATCCATGGCCGGGTAATGTGCGTGAGCTGGACAACGCGATCCAGCGTGCGCTGATCCTCCAGCAGGGGGGCTTGATCCAGCCCCAGGACTTCTGCCTGGCCATGGGCAGTGGCGTGGCGCCGTTGCCGAGCCTTGCGCCGGCACCGCTCGTCGCCGAAACCGAATCGGCCGGCGCCCTGGGCGATGACCTGCGCCGCCGCGAATTCCAGATGATCATCGACACCCTGCGCGCCGAGCGCGGCCGCCGCAAGGAAGCCGCCGAGCGCCTCGGCATCAGCCCGCGCACCCTGCGCTACAAGCTGGCGCAGATGCGCGACGCCGGGATGGACGTGGAAGCATACCTGTTCGCCACCTGACTTCGCGCCAATGCCGTTTTTTGTAGGAGCGAGCTTGCTCGCGAAAAACGTCAACGATAACGCGTGCTTCCTGGATGTACGCGGCGTCCATGAGTGCTTCGCGAGCAAGAACCAGGCGTCCCCCTCGCTCCTACAAAAAAAACGTGCAGTAACAAGGTCGACAAGCTTTGTCGCCTTTTCTTACGAGTCGCAACGAAGCTGGCACCCTTGTTGCACCTCCCCTGATAACCGCTGCGTAGTGTCAAAAAATTGCGGGTCGTCGGAGAGAGAAGTTCATGAGCCAGGGTATTGAGTTCAATCGGTTGATGTTGGATATGCGCTCCATGCAAATGGATGCCATGGCTCAACCGAAATCCGTCGCGCCAGCGCCGGAATTGGGCCAAAGCAGTTTTGCCGACATGCTCGGTCAGGCAATCAATAAAGTCAGTGATACCCAGCAGGCGTCCAGCCAGTTGTCGACGGCGTTCGAGATCGGTAAAAGCGGCGTGGACCTCACCGATGTGATGGTCGCCTCGCAAAAGGCCAGTGTGTCCTTCCAGGCCTTGACCCAAGTGCGTAACAAGCTGGTCCAGGCTTATCAAGACATCATGCAGATGCCGGTTTAAGGGCGAGATTTAACTCATGGCAGAAGCAATCGACAACGTACCCGCCAAGACAGACGGCAAACCGCCGCTGTTTGGCCTGTCGTTCCTGGAAAATCTCTCCGAAATGACCATGTTGCGTCAGGTGGGCCTGTTGGTCGGCCTGGCTGCCAGCGTGGCGATTGGTTTTGCCGTGGTGTTGTGGTCGCAGCAACCTGATTACCGGCCGCTGTACGGCAGCCTGGCGGGCATGGATTCCAAGCAGATCATGGAAACCCTCGCCGCCGCCGACATCGCCTACACCGTGGAGCCCAACTCCGGCGCCCTGCTGGTCAAGGCCGATGACGTGGCACGTGCGCGGATGAAACTGGCCGCCGCCGGCGTGACGCCGTCCGACAGCAATATCGGTTTTGAAATCCTCGACAAGGACCAGGGCCTGGGCACCAGCCAGTTCATGGAAGCCACCCGCTACCGTCGCGGCCTGGAAGGCGAACTGGCGCGTACCATCTCCAGCCTGAATAACGTCAAGGGTGCCCGTGTGCACCTGGCGATTCCGAAAAGCTCGGTGTTCGTGCGTGACGAGCGCAAGCCCAGCGCTTCGGTGCTGGTCGAGCTGTTTTCCGGTCGTTCCCTGGAGCCCGGCCAGGTGCTGGCAATTATCAACCTGGTGGCCACCAGCGTTCCCGAACTGAGCAAGTCGCAGATCACGGTGGTCGACCAGAAGGGCAACCTGCTCTCCGACATGGCCGAAAACTCCGCGCTGACCCAGGCCGGCAAGCAGTTCGATTACAGCCGCCGCATGGAAAGCATGCTGACCCAGCGCGTGCACAACATCCTGCAACCGGTATTGGGCAACGACCGCTACAAGGCTGAAGTGTCCGCCGACGTGGATTTCAGCGCCGTAGAGTCGACATCCGAGCAATTCAACCCGGACCAGCCCGCCCTGCGCAGCGAGCAGTCCACCAGCGAACAACGCACCGCCAGCAATGGTCCGCAAGGCGTGCCGGGTGCCCTGAGCAACCAGCCGCCGTCCCCGGCGTCGGCCCCGCAAACCACCGGTGGCGCCGCTGCCACCGCTGGCGCGATTGCGGCGGGTCAACCGCTGCTGGACGCCAACGGCCAGCAGATCATGGACCCGGCCACCGGCCAGCCGATGCTCGCGCCTTACCCGGCGGACAAGCGTAACCAGTCCACCAAGAACTTCGAGCTCGACCGTTCCATCAGCCACACCAAGCAGCAGCAGGGCAAGATCAATCGCCTGTCGGTGTCGGTGGTGGTCGATGACCAGGTCAAGGTCAACGCCGCTGACGGTGCCATCACCCGCGCGCCATGGAGCGCCGATGAATTGGCGCGCTTTACCCGCCTGGTGCAGGACGCCGTCGGTTTCGACGCCAGCCGTGGCGACAGCGTCAGCGTGATCAACATGCCATTCTCCGTCGAGCGCGGCGAAGTGATCGCCGACCCGGCGTTCTACACCCAGCCGTGGTTCTGGGACATCGTCAAGCAAGTGCTGGGGGTGTTGTTCATCCTGGTGCTGGTGTTCGGCGTGCTGCGCCCGGTGCTCAACAACATCACCGGTGGCAGCAAGAAACAGCTCGCCCTGGCCGGTGGCGACGTCGAGTTGGGCGGCATGGGCGGCCTGGACGGCGAGTTGGCCAACGACCGCGTCAGCCTGGGCGGCCCGCAAAGCATCCTGTTGCCAAGCCCGAGCGAAGGCTATGACGCTCAGTTGAACGCAATCAAGAGTCTGGTGGCAGAAGACCCGGGCCGTGTGGCCCAGGTCGTGAAAGAGTGGATTAACGCTGATGAATGATCGAGTCGCTGTGGCCAAGCTTTCCCGGGTCGACAAAGCCGCCGTGCTGCTGCTGTCGCTGGGCGAAACCGACGCTGCCCAAGTGCTGCGCCACATGGGCCCCAAAGAGGTCCAGCGCGTGGGCGTGGCCATGGCGCAGATGCGCAATGTGCACCGCGAGCAAGTCGAGCAGGTGATGAGCGAGTTCGTCGAGATCGTCGGCGACCAGACCAGCCTGGGCGTCGGCTCCGACAGCTACATCCGCAAAATGCTCACCTCGGCCCTGGGCGAAGACAAGGCCAACGGCCTGATCGACCGCATCCTGCTGGGCGGCAACACCAGCGGTCTGGACAGCCTCAAATGGATGGAGCCGCGCGCCGTCGCCGACGTGATCCGCTACGAGCACCCGCAGATCCAGGCCATTGTCGTCGCCTACCTGGACCCGGACCAGGCCGGTGAAGTGCTCGGCCACTTCGACCATAAAGTGCGCCTGGACATCATCCTGCGCGTGTCGTCGCTGAACACCGTGCAGCCGGCGGCGCTCAAGGAACTCAACACGATTCTCGAGAAACAGTTCTCGGGCAACTCGAATGCCTCGCGCACCACCCTGGGTGGCATCAAGCGGGCGGCCGACATCATGAACTTCCTCGACAGCTCGGTCGAAGGCCAACTGATGGACTCGATCCGCGAGATCGACGATACCCTGTCCGGCCAGATCGAAGACCTGATGTTCGTGTTCAACAACCTGGCCGATGTCGACGACCGTGGCATCCAGGCGTTGCTGCGCGAAGTGTCGTCCGACGTGCTGGTGCTGGCGCTCAAGGGCTCGGACGAGGGCGTCAAGGAAAAGATCTTCAAGAACATGTCCAAGCGTGCCTCCGAACTGCTGCGCGACGACCTCGAAGCCAAGGGCCCGGTACGCGTCAGCGACGTGGAAACCGCGCAGAAAGAAATCCTCACCATTGCCCGCCGTATGGCCGAAGCCGGAGAAATCGTTCTCGGCGGGAAGGGCGGCGAAGAAATGATCTAAGGCGCCCCGCATGTCGAACAAAGATGAGACGCCCAGCGATCTGATTCGCGCGCGGGATGTCGGCGGGTTCGACATCTGGTCGTTGCCCAGCTTCGACCCCCACGTGCCGCAGCCAGAGCCTGAACCGGTGCAGGAAGCGCCGGCGCAGATGGAAGAAGTGCCGCTGGAAGAAGTCCAGCCGCTGACCCTTGAAGAATTGGAAGCCATCCGCCAGGAGGCTTACAACGAAGGCTTCGCGGCGGGTGAAAAAGATGGTTTTCGCAGCACCACCCTCAAGGTCCGTCAGGAGGCTCAAGACGCCCTCAGCGTCAAGCTGGGCAGCCTGGAGCGCTTGATGGGCAACCTGTTCGACCCCATCGCCGAACAAGACTCGCAGCTGGAAAAATCCATGGTCGGTCTGCTGCAGCACATCACCCGCCAGGTGATCCAGCGTGAACTGGTGCTCGATTCCAGCCAGATCGAAAGCGTGATGCGCGAAGCCCTCAAGCTGCTGCCCCTGGGCGTGGGCAATGTGCGGCTGTACATCAACCCGCAGGATTTCGAGCAGGTCAAAGCCTTGCGCGAGCGCCATGAAGAAACCTGGCGCATCGTCGAGGACGCCGCGCTGCTGCCTGGCGGTTGCCGCGTCGAGACCGAGCACAGCCGCATCGATGCCACGGTGGAAACCCGCATCAGCCAGATCATGGCCAAGCTGTTCGACCAGTTGCATGAACAGGCGCTGCACCCGGCCGAGCCTGACCTGAGCGTTGACCTGGACGCCACCGATGCGCCTTGATCGCACCAGCTTCGCCAAGCGCCTGGACAGCTACGCCGAGGCCACGCAGTTGCCCGGCCAGCCAGTCCTCGAAGGGCGCCTGTTGCGCATGGTCGGCCTGACGCTTGAGGCCGAGGGCTTGCGCGCCGCCATGGGCAGCCGCTGCATGGTGATCAACGACGACAGTTACCATCCGGTGCAGGTCGAAGCCGAAGTGATGGGCTTTTCCGGTAACAAGATTTTCCTGATGCCGGTGGGCAGCCTCGCCGGTATCGCTCCGGGTGCCCGTGTGGTGCCCCTGGCCGACACCGGGCGCTTGCCGATGGGCATGAGCATGCTCGGCCGTGTACTCGATGGCGCCGGGCGTGCGCTGGATGGCAAGGGCGGCATGAAGGCCGAGGACTGGGTGCCGATGGACGGCCCCACCATCAACCCGCTCAACCGCAACCCCATCAGCGTGCCGCTGGACGTGGGCATTCGCAGCATCAACGGTTTATTGACGGTCGGTCGCGGCCAGCGCCTGGGCCTGTTCGCCGGTACCGGTGTGGGTAAGTCGGTGTTGCTGGGCATGATGACGCGCTTTACCGAGGCCGACATCATCGTGGTCGGGCTGATCGGCGAGCGTGGCCGTGAGGTCAAGGAATTCATCGAGCACAGCCTGGGTGAAGAAGGCCTCAAGCGTTCCGTCGTCGTCGCCTCTCCGGCGGATGACGCACCGTTGATGCGCCTGCGCGCCGCCATGTACTGCACGCGCATCGCCGAATATTTTCGCGACAAGGGCAAGAATGTCCTGTTGCTGATGGACTCGCTCACCCGTTTCGCCCAGGCCCAGCGCGAGATCGCCCTGGCCATCGGCGAGCCACCCGCGACCAAGGGCTATCCGCCGTCGGTGTTCGCCAAACTGCCCAAGCTGGTGGAGCGTGCCGGTAATGCCGAGGCCGGCGGGGGCTCGATCACCGCGTTCTACACGGTATTGTCCGAAGGCGATGACCAGCAGGACCCGATTGCCGACTCGGCGCGGGGCGTGCTCGATGGGCACATCGTGCTGTCGCGACGCCTGGCGGAAGAGGGGCACTACCCGGCCATCGATATCGAAGCGTCCATCAGCCGGGTGATGCCGGCGGTGGTCACGCCGGAACACATGGCCCGCGCACAATACTTCAAGCAACTGTGGTCGCGTTACCAGCAGAGCCGCGACCTGATCAGCGTCGGCGCCTACGTGGCCGGTGGCGATCGCGAGACCGACCTGGCCATTGCCCTGCAGCCGCAATTGGTGACTTACCTGCGCCAGGGGCTTAACGACAAGATCAGCATGGGCGAAAGCGAAGCGCATCTGCAGTCCATCTTCGCCCCCGCGCCGGGCGGCTAACCCATGGCCAACAGCCGCGCCGCGCGCCTGGCCCCGGTGGTGGAAATGGCCGAAAAGGCCGAAAAAACCGCCGTGCAGCGCCTGGGGTATTTCCAGGGCCAGGTGCGCCTGGCGGAGAGCAAACTGGGCGACCTGGAGCGCTTTCGCCTCGAATATCAGCAACAGTGGATCGAACGCGGCAGCAAGGGCGTGTCGGGCCAGTGGCTGATGGGGTATCAGGGCTTTCTCAATCAGCTGGAAACCGCCGTCGGCCAACAGCGCCAGAGCCTGGCCTGGCACCAGAACAACCTCGACAAGGCCCGCGAGAGCTGGCAACAGGCGTTTGCCCGCGTCGAGGGGTTGCGCAAGCTGGTGCAGCGCTATATCGATGAAGCGCGGGCGATTGAAGACAAGCGCGAGCAGAAGTTGCTCGATGAACTGTCCCAGCGCCTTCCGCGCCAGGAACCGTTCTAACCAACGCAGCAGGAAAAAATGTGGGAGGGGGCTTGCCCTCGATGGTGGTGTGTCAGTCAAAAGATGCAGTGACTGACACTCGGCAATCGGGACATAGGTATCTACACAACTCAGCAGCGCCCAACCGTAACCACGATGCGAAGCGAGTCGCTCTTGATCTTGATTTTGATCTGCTTGTGATCCTAGGCGCCCCGTTAAACCACGCTGGCCGAACGCAGGCTTGAATCCGTGGGCAACCCGGCAGGACGCCGGGTTAGCCGCACTGGGCCAT
>NZ_CVTU01000097.1:0-6236 GCF_900004965.1 Pseudomonas sp. 44 R 15 | reverse complement strand
GAGGTGCCGAGTGGTGGGGCAAGAGCCCTTTGGTTACTTTGGGGCTTTTCCAAAGTGACCCGCCGTCAGGGCGGAACCCTAAGTAGCCGTTACCTAAAGAATGGATATGTACTCGGTCCAATCCAACATCCCGGCCAGCCCCGAGGCCGCCATCGGGGGCAAGCCCCCTCCCACATTTGAACGGCCGTGTTGCTCAGATCGGGTTCGCCTGCTACACCTTGTTGCACAGACCCATGACAAGGAAGCAGTCACATGTCAATCGAGTCAGAAGTATCCCTGGACGGGAAGAAGTTGACGATCGCAATCAAGGGCCGGTTCGATTTTGGCAGCCACCAGGCATTTCGCGATGCCTACGAGCGTTACTACAAGGTGCCCGAGTTGTATGTGGTCGATCTTAAAGAAACCACCTACATGGACAGCTCGGCCCTGGGCATGCTCCTGCTGCTCAGGGACCACGCTGGTGGCGATGAGTCTCAAGTGCAGGTCAGCAACAGCAGCCACGACGTGCGCAAAATCCTCGCCATTTCCAATTTCGACAAGCTGTTCGATATATCGTGAGAGTCCTGGCCCCCTTATCCGAGCCGCTGACCATCCTGATTGCCGAAGACAGCGCCGCCGACTTGCTGTTGTTGTCGACCATCGTGCGGCGTCAGGGGCACCATGTGCTCACCGCGACCAATGGCGAGCAAGCCGTTGAAGTGTTTGCGCGCGAGCGTCCGCAGCTGGTGCTGATGGACGCGATGATGCCGGTGATGGATGGTTTTCTCGCCGCGCGATGGATCAAGCAATTGGCGGGCGAGCAGTTGGTCCCCATCATTTTCCTGACCTCGCTGCGCGAAAGCGCCGCACTGGCGGAGTGCCTGGACGCCGGCGGCGACGATTTCCTGCCCAAGCCCTACAACCAGCTTATTCTGGCCGCCAAGATCAACGCCATGGACCGCCTGCGGCGGCTACAAGCCACGGTGTTGCAGCAGCGTGACCAGATCGCCCGGCACAATGATCATCTATTACATGAGCAACGCGCCGCCAAGGCCGTGTTCGACAAGGTCGCGCATTCGGGTTGCATCAACGCGGCGCCGAATATCCGCTACCTGCAATCGCCCTATGCACTGTTCAACGGGGACCTGCTGCTGGCGGCCTATACGCCGTCCGGCGACATGCATGTGCTGCTCGGCGATTTTACCGGCCACGGCCTGCCGGCGGCCATCGGAGCCATGCCCCTGGCCGAAGTGTTCTACGGCATGACCGCCAAGGGCTATGGGCTGACGCAGACCCTGCGCGAGATGAACGCCAAGCTCAAGCGCATCCTGCCGGTGGACATGTTCTGCTGCGCCACACTGTTGTGCCTGAGCACCGAGCGGCGCGTGGTGGAGGTGTGGAACGGCGGCATGCCCGAGGGCTATGTGCATGAGGTCGCCACCGGCAAGCGCACGCCGTTGATGT
The DNA here is from genome assembly GCF_900004965.1 of Pseudomonas sp. 44 R 15. Classification (NCBI taxonomy): domain Bacteria; kingdom Pseudomonadati; phylum Pseudomonadota; class Gammaproteobacteria; order Pseudomonadales; family Pseudomonadaceae; genus Pseudomonas; species Pseudomonas sp. 44 R 15. Next base: position 4,793 of record NZ_CVTU01000097.1, on the reverse strand, counting down.
CGCGGCATCTGCCGTTGGGCGTGCTGTCGGCCCAGGCATTCGATGACAGCACCGAAGTCTGGCCCATGGCCCTGGGCGATCGGGTGTTCCTGCTCTCCGATGGCGTGCTGGACACCGCCGACGCCAATGACCAGTTGTTCGGCGCCGAGCGTTTGCAGCAGGTGTTTGCCGCCAACCGCGAGCCCGACCGCCTGTTCGAGGATATCGAGCAGGCGCTGGCGGCCTTTCGCGGTGAGGCGCGGGACGACGTCAGCATGGTTGAAATCAGCTTGCTGGCCGGCCAACCGCTGCGCGTGGCCGAACCTATGTATTCCGACAGCGGCCAGTCTTGCCCGCTGAATTGGTCGGTGAGTTTCGAGTTTCGCGCGCAGACCCTCAGACGCTACAACCCGTTGCCGTATCTGTTGCAATTGCTGTTGGAGGTCCATGGCCTGCGTGAGCAGAGTGGGGCGCTCTACACGGTCATGGCCGAGTTGTATGCCAATGCCCTCGAACATGGCGTACTGGGCCTGGATTCACAGCTCAAGCGCGATGCCGAAGGGTTTGCGCAGTATTATCGCCTGCGCAACGAGCGGCTGGCGCAATTGAACAGCGGCCATATCCGGGTGCATGTGCAGGTGTCCCCGACTGCGCAAGGCGGCAAGATGACGTTGCGTGTCGAGGACAGCGGGCCTGGCTTCGATGTTGACGAGGTGCTGGCGCGGCCGCTGGATGCTGACCGTCTGTCCGGCCGCGGCTTGAACCTGGTGCGTCAACTGAGCGGCGACGTACGCTGGTCCGATGGCGGGCGCTGCGTCTGCGTGGAGTTTTGCTGGAAGGCTCTGGCATAATCCGTCAATTCTTGATCAAGGAGCGAGCAAGTGGTCGATATACATCTGGACCCGGACGTGTTGTCGGGTCTGCGGGAGGTCATGGAAGGTGAGTATCCCAAGCTGCTCGATACCTTTCTAGATGACTCGCAAAAGCGCGTCGAGGCGTTGCGCACCGCGCGCGACGACGCCAAGGCGCTGGGGCGCATAGCGCATAGCTTCAAGGGCAGCAGTGGCAACCTTGGCGCGGTGCGGTTGGCGCACCTGTGTCAGCGCTTGGAGCTTGAGTCCATCAAGCCTGCCTCGAATCTGGGTGCATTGGTGGACCAGATTGATCATGAGTTCGCGCTGGTCAGGCCGATGTACGAATCGGAGCGCCAGCGTTTCAGTGCGTGAGCCTTCGCTGCAAACCTGGCCCGACTCTTGCTCTATCTCCTGATACTGCATCCCCGACCCCCATGCAGTGGAGACCTTTACCTATGCCAGTCGCCCCCAATTCGCTCCTTCAGGCTGCCCCCGCGGCCAAGCCTCAAGCGCCTGCCGCCACCCCTGCGGTGGCGGCTGCGGACCCACGGGACAAAGGCCCTGGCTTCTCTCAAGTGTTCGCCAACCAGGGCGCCAAACCGGCGCTGAAAACCGACAGCGCGCCGGGCAAATCGGTGCCTGCAACCGCCGACAAAACACCTGCCGCCAGCACGCCTGCGGTTGCCGATAGCGGCAATCCCTTGCCTGCCAAGCCGTCCGATGCCGACAAAGCGGCCAAGGACACGCCCGCCGATCCGTCCCTGGCGCAACAGCCCCCGACCGATACGCCGCCGGTCGATCCGGCCCTGATCGTCGCGGTCACACCCGGCGCTGTCCCGCCGCAAACGCCGGCACCTGCGGTAGCGGTGGCGGATGACACGCCCCAACCGGTGGCGACCGCCGCCGCCGTGGTCGATAAGGCCAAGCCGCCGGCCTTCGACCCTGCAGCCGACCCGCTGGACGCGATGCCTGCCGTGCGCCTGGCAATGGAGCAGGGCGGTCATGTGTCGGCCGGCAGCCAGGCAAACCAGAAAGCCGCGCCAGCCACGGTCCAGGATCAACCGACCGCCGCGCAGAATTTTGCCGCCGGCCTGGCCACGATGGTCGATCAACAAGCCACCAAGGACAGCACCCATAACGGCGGCGACAAGGCCTTTGGCGCGCTGATCGATGACGGCCTCAAGGACCTCAAGCGTGCCGACAGCGACACCCGCGTGGATGACTTCGCCAACCGCCTGGCCGCGCTGACCCAGGCCGCCACGCCGAAAACCGCCAACGCCTTGCCACCGGTGATCAACGCCCCGCTGGCCATGCACCAGAGCGGCTGGACCGAAGAAGTGGTCAACCGCGTGATGTACCTCTCCAGCGCGAGCCTCAAGTCGGCCGAAATCCAATTGCAGCCGGCCGAACTGGGGCGCCTGGATATCAAGGTCAGCATGACGCCCGACCAACAGGCCCAGGTCAGTTTCATGAGCGGCCATGCGGTGGTGCGTGAAGCGCTGGAAAGCCAGTCCGGCCGCCTGCGCGAGATGTTCGCCCAGCAGGGCATGGGGCAGGTGGATGTGAACGTGTCCGACCAGTCCCGGGGGCAGGAGCAGCAGCAACAGCAAAACCAGGCGCGGGGTGTGAGCAGTGGCGGCCGGCGAGGTGATAGCGCTGACACCGGCAGTCACGTTGACGTGGCTGAAGCGGTCAAGCCCGTGACCTCTACCGTGATCGGCTCCAGCGCCGTCGACTACTACGCCTGACCCAAGTCAAATAGATATCCAAGTGTGGGAGGGGGCTTGCCCCCGATTGCGGTGTATCAGCGACAGATTTGTTGACTGACACACTGCTATCGGGGGCCACCCCCCTCCCACATTTGATTTGTGTTGCCCTGGCGCCAGACAACTCTGGCATAACACTTGCTCTTGCCTATCCGTATATCTATGAATTCCCGAATAGTGACGGATTATTGGCATGGCGAACAGCGACGACGCAGCAACTCCCCCGGCAGGCAAAGGCAAAGGCAAGCTCAAGCTGATCCTGCTGATTGTGCTGGGCCTGCTCCTGGCCATTGGCGCCTCGATTGGCGGCACCTGGTACATCATGCACAGCAACGCAAGCAAACCTGCCCCTGCCGCCGACACCGCCACTAACGTCAAGCAACCGGCAATCTTCGAACCGATGCTGCCGGCCTTTGTCGCCAACTACAATCAGAACGGTCGCCAACGCTACTTGCAGGTGAGCATCACCTTGCTGGCGCGCAACCAGGCGGACCTGGACGCGCTCAAAGTGCACATGCCGGTGATCCGCAACAACCTGGTGATGCTGTTCTCGGGCCAGAGCTTCGACAGCCTGGCCACCCCGGTGGGCCAGGAAATGCTGCGCCAGAAGGTCACTGCCAGCGTGCAGGAAGTGGCCCAGAAAGAGCTCGGCAAAGTCGTGATAGAGCAGGCGCTCTTCACTAACTTCGTATTGCAGTAGGATCACGACATGGCCGTGCAAGACCTGCTGTCCCAGGATGAAATCGACGCGCTGTTGCATGGCGTGGACGATGGTCTGGTGCAGACCGAAATGGCTGCCGAGCCCGGCAGTGTCAAAAGTTATGACCTGACCAGCCAGGATCGCATCGTCCGTGGACGCATGCCGACCCTGGAAATGATCAACGAACGTTTCGCCCGTTACACCCGCATCAGCATGTTCAACATGCTGCGCCGCTCGGCGGACGTCGCCGTGGGTGGCGTGCAGGTGATGAAGTTTGGTGAATACGTGCACTCGCTGTACGTGCCCACCAGCCTCAACCTGGTCAAGATCAAGCCGTTGCGTGGTACCGCGCTGTTCATCCTTGACGCCAAGCTGGTGTTCAAGCTGGTGGACAACTTCTTCGGCGGCGACGGCCGTCACGCCAAGATCGAAGGCCGTGAGTTCACGCCCACCGAACTGCGCGTGGTGCGCATGGTGCTGGAGCAGGCTTTCATCGACTTGAAGGAAGCGTGGCAGGCGGTCATGGAAGTCAATTTCGAGTACATCAACTCGGAAGTGAACCCGGCCATGGCCAACATCGTCGGGCCGAGCGAAGCCATTGTGGTGTCCACGTTCCACATCGAACTCGATGGCGGCGGCGGCGATCTGCACGTGACCATGCCGTACTCGATGATCGAGCCGGTGCGCGAAATGCTCGACGCCGGTTTCCAGTCCGACCTCGACGACCAGGACGAGCGCTGGGTCAAGGCCCTGCGCGAAGACCTGCTGGACGTCGACGTGCCCCTGAGCGCCACTGTGGCCCGTCGCCAGCTACGCCTGCGCGACATTCTGCACATGCAGCCGGGGGACGTGATCCCCGTCGAATTGCCGGAAGAACTGATCATGCGCGCCAACGGTGTGCCGTCGTTCAAGGTCAAGCTCGGCTCTCACAAAGGCAACCTGGCGTTGCAAGTGATCGAACCGATCAACCGCCGCTGATCAACATTCATTTTTGCTACGCCGAGGACATGTAATGGCTACCGAACACGAAAACACTTCCGCCGAAGACCAGGCCCTGGCTGACGAGTGGGCTGCGGCCCTGGAAGAAACCGGCGATGTCGGCCAGGACGACATCGACGCGCTGCTGGCCGCCGACGCCGCGTCCGCACCGGCCGGCAAGCGCCTGCCGATGGAAGAATTCGGCAGCGTGCCGAAAAACAACGACCCGGTGACCCTCGACGGCCCCAACCTGGATGTGATCCTGGACATTCCAGTGTCGATTTCCATGGAAGTGGGCAGCACCGAAATCAACATCCGCAACCTGCTGCAGCTCAACCAGGGCTCGGTGATCGAGCTGGACCGCCTGGCCGGCGAGCCGCTGGACGTGCTGGTCAACGGCACGCTGATCGCCCATGGCGAGGTGGTGGTGGTCAACGAGAAGTTCGGCATTCGCCTGACGGACGTGATCAGCCCGAGCGAACGCATCAAGAAGTTGCGCTGAAATGAAGTACTCGA
>NZ_CVTU01000041.1:0-52661 GCF_900004965.1 Pseudomonas sp. 44 R 15 | reverse complement strand
TGAGGTGGTCAACTTTTTCCGGACACCTCAATCGGTGTTTTCAGGCTGTTTGCCGCTCGTACTGATTGGGCGGCAAATAGTCTAACGATGAATGCATTCGTCGTTCATTGTAGAACCGCACAATGTAATCCGTGACGTCCCTGATTGCTTCATCATGATTGGCATAGTCCTTCCTCCAAACACGCTCCATCTTCAGGTTCAAGAAGAAACGTTCCATGACTGCGTTGTCCCAGCAGTTGCCCTTGCGGCTCATGCTGCAGCGCAAGCCATGTCGTGTCAGCATGGCTTGGTAAGTAGCGCCTGCATACTGGCTGCCCCGATCTGAGTGCGCGATCAGACCCGGTTTAGGCTGCCTCTGTGTGATGGCTAGTTGCATAGCACTGCACACCAACTCTGCGCGCATATGCGGAGCCATGGACCAGCCTACGATCTTGCGTGAATACAAATCCATGACAGCCGCCAAGTACAGCCAGCCGCTTCGAGTGCGAATATAAGTGATGTCAGCAACCCATGATTGGTTGATCTGCTCGGGGTTAAACTGGCGGTTGAGCAGGTTCTCAGCTACCGGGAAATTATGATTACTGTTGGTGGTATGAACGAACTTGCGCTTCCAGATCGGGCGTAAATCCTGTTGTTTCATCAGCCGACGGACCTTGTGCCGCCCAATGGATACGCCATCGCTACGCAGTGCTTTCATCACCCGACGACTGCCATAACAGTGCTCATTGGTCATGAACGTAGCTTTGACCTGAGCTGCAACCGGACAGACAGCTTTTGGCTTAAAAGACCGCTGACGAGCTTCATAGAACCCCGAACGGCTGATCCGCAAAACCCGGCAGATACGTATTACCGGGTAGGCCTTGCATTGCATTTGGTGAACCAATTGGTGGATCACTTCAATTCGCGGGCAAAGAAGGCCGTAGCTTTTTTTAATATATCGTTGTCAGTCTTCAGCTCGCGGATCTGCTGCTCAAGCTGACGAATACGCTGTTGCTCGCTGGTTAACGGTTTACCAATCCCTGTACCACCTAACTGCTCGGCTTGGTACTGCTGGACCCAGCGGCGCACGGCAGTGTCACTCAAGTCTAAATCGGTACAAACGGAGTTCACGCTCAGGCCTTGGTCAACAATCATCTTGCAGACTCTTAGCTTGAAAGCGGCGTCGAATTTTCTGTACTTCTTGGTCATGGAATACTCCTCAATAGGTGTAGTTTCACCTATTGAGGTGTCCGGGACTATTAGACCAGCTCACTGAGGCCGTCATCGGGAGCAAGCCCCCTCCCACATTTGGACCAGGATCGACACAAAATCCTGGTCGGCCCAGAGGCCGTCATCGGGGGCAAGCCCCCTCCCACATTTGGATTGTGAAGCATCCGTCAGCCGGCGCCGTTCAACCTGAAGTGTCCCCACCGCCTGCCAGTCTCGGAACGGATGAAAATGCCGCAGCGGTTTTTACAGAAGCGCTGCCAGCCCCTGCTGAGTGCATGAAAAAACACACACAGCGCTTGTTCCAAAGCGCTCGTGTCTGGTATTGCATGACACACGTTTGCCTGCCATGAGGAGCTCTGCATGATTTACCGCACATTGGGCCAGTCCGGATTAAAGGTCAGCGCCCTGACGCTGGGCACCATGATGTTTGGCGAACAGACCAACACTGAAGACTCGCTGCGCATCATCGATAAGGCCTGGGACCAAGGCATCAACTTTATCGACACCGCCGACGTCTACACCGGCGGACGCTCCGAGGAAATCGTCGGCGAGGCCATCGCGCGCAACCGACAGGACTGGGTGGTGGCGTCCAAGGTCGGGATGGGCCCGGCGGATGGCATGCCCAACCGCAACGGGCTGAGCCGCAAGCGTATGTTCAACGCGCTGGAGGCCAGCCTGGGCCGCCTGGACACCGACTACCTGGACATCTACTACCTGCACCGCGAGGACCCCGACACTCCGCTGGAGGTCACGGTATCAGCGATCGGCGACCTTATTCGCCAGGGCAAGGTTCGCCACTGGGGGTTGTCCAACTACCGCGGCTGGCGTATTGCCGAGGTTATACGCGTGGCCGAACGCCTGGGCGTTGACCGGCCGATCATCAGTCAGCCGTTGTACAACATCGTCAATCGCCAGGCCGAAGTCGAGCAGATCACCGCCGCTGCCGCTTATGGCCTGGGGGTGGTGCCGTACAGCCCGCTGGCGCGGGGCGTGCTCAGCGGCAAGTACGCGCCGGACCTGACACCCGAGCCTGGCAGCCGCGCTGCACGCCAGGACAAACGCATCCTGGAAACCGAATGGCGCGTCGAATCGCTGCGCATCGCCCAGCAGATCCAGCAATACACCCAGGGGCGTGGCGTGGGCATGGTCGAGTTTGCGATTGCCTGGGTGCTCAATAGCGCGGCGGTGAGCTCGACGATTGTCGGCCCGCGCACCGAGGCGCAGTGGGATGCCTATACCGGCGCACTCGAGGTGAAGATCAGCGCGGAAGATGAAGCATTCATCGATTCGCTGGTAACCCCTGGGCACTCGTCCACGCCGGGGTTCAATGATGTGAGTCACTTTGTCTCGGGTCGTACGGTGCGCTCATAGGCAACCCTTGAGCCCAAGCGTGTAAAACGACCATTTTCAGCCTTTTTCCGCCTTTTGCCCCAAATCAGCGCACCTGAGCCACCAAAAGCACCATAATCTGCCTCTCGATTCTTCCTGTTTATCTCAAATCGGCTTTCGTGAGGACTGCGTGTCTAAAGGTGTTGTGTTATCGGTATCGGCCTCGGTGTTGTTTGCCGTGATGTATTACTTTACGTCGCTGCTCACCCCCCTGAGTGGTCTGGAAATTTTCGGCTGGCGCATGTTGCTGACCGTGCCCTGCATGACCGTCTTCATGGTGGTCAGCGGCGAATGGCGACGGGCGTGGGAGTTGCTGCGCATGCTGGCGACCAGGCCGCGCTTGATCGGCGGCGTGCTGCTGTCGTCCGCGCTGCTGGGCGTGCAGTTATGGCTGTTCATGTGGGCGCCGCTCAATGGGCGCAGCCTGGACGTGTCGGTGGGGTATTTCCTGTTGCCGCTGACCATGGTACTGACCGGACGGCTGGTCTACGGCGAGCAGTTGTCGCGCTTGCAGCAGATCGCCGTGGTGTTTGCCACGCTGGGCGTGCTCAACGAGTTGTATCAGGCTGGCGGGTTTTCCTGGGCAACGCTGGTGGTGATCATCGGTTACCCGGTGTACTTCGTGGTGCGCAAGTACCTGGGCACCGACCATCTGGGCGGCCTGTGGCTGGACATGGCGCTGATGTTGCCGGTGGCCTGGTGGTTTGTACAAAGCGGCGAGCAGGGTTTCGCGGTACTGGATGCGCAGCCGAAGTTGTACGCGTTGATTCCCATGCTGGGCTTGATCAGTGCTTCGGCGCTGGTGAGCTACATCATCGCCAGCCGATTGCTGGCCTTCAGCCTGTTCGGCCTGCTCAGTTATGTGGAGCCGGTGTTGTTGCTCGCCGTAGCGCTACTGCTGGGTGAAGGCATCAAGGGCGGGCAATGGCTGACCTATATCCCGATCTGGCTGGCGGTGATGGTGCTGATGTATGAAGGTTTCAAGCACCTGGTGCGTCAGCGCAGAGCCTGAATCCCAGGCAAAATAAAGCCCGGCCGAAGCCGGGCTTTATTTTTTGCCTAGTCGGCGGTCAACACACCGCGACGCACCTGATCGCGCTCGATCGACTCGAACAACGCCTTGAAGTTGCCTTCGCCGAACCCATCGTCGCCTTTGCGCTGGATGAACTCGAAGAACACCGGGCCCATCAGGGTTTCCGAGAAAATCTGCAGCAACAGGCGCTTGTCGCCTTCGATCGACGAGCCGTCCAGCAAAATGCCGCGGGCCTGCAGCTGGTCCACCGGTTCGCCGTGGTTGGGCAGGCGGCCTTCGAGCATTTCGTAGTAAGTGTCCGGCGGCGCGGTCATGAAGCGCATGCCGATCTTCTTCAACGCGTCCCAGGTCGAGACCAGGTCATCGGTGAGAAACGCCACGTGCTGGATGCCCTCGCCGTTGAACTGCATCAGGAACTCTTCGATCTGGCCTGCGCCCTTGGACGATTCTTCGTTCAACGGGATGCGGATCATGCCATCCGGCGCGCTCATGGCCTTGGACGTCAGGCCGGTGTACTCACCCTTGATGTCGAAGTAGCGCGCTTCACGGAAGTTGAACAGTTTTTCGTAGAAATTGGCCCAGTAGACCATGCGGCCACGATAGACGTTGTGGGTCAGGTGATCGATGACCTTGAGGCCGGCGCCTTGCGGGTTGCGGTCTACGCCTTCGAGGTAGACGAAGTCGATGTCATAGATCGAGCTGCCCTCGCCAAACCGGTCGATCAGGTACAGCGGCGCACCGCCGATGCCTTTGATCGCCGGCAGGTTCAGCTCCATCGGACCGGTTTCGATATGAATCGGCTGGGCCCCCAGTTCGAGGGCGCGCTGGTAGGCCTGCTGCGAGTTCTTCACCCGAAACGCCATGCCGCACACCGACGGGCCGTGTTCGGCGGCGAAGTAGGAGGCCAGACTGTTGGGCTCGTTATTGAGGATCAGGTTGATCTCGCCCTGGCGAAACAGCTGCACGTCCTTGGAACGGTGGGTCGCCACCTTGGTGAAGCCCATGATCTCGAAGATCGGCTCCAGGATGCCCGGGGTCGGCGATGCGAACTCAATGAATTCAAAGCCCATCAGGCCCATCGGGTTTTCGTATTGGTCGGTCATGTCGGGTGCCTCATCATGCTTGGATTAACAACTGGTTATTTACCGGCAAGGATGAGGTCGGCGGGGGGCGCACAGGAAAGGCCTCGCACACTGCGGGCGAGGAAGTCACCAAAAATCAGGGGAGAACCGAGTTGCTTCATGGTGTCATCAGTCTCTGACGGCGAGGCTTGCGTGAGCGCAAGTCCATATTCTTGTATGCGTAAATCGATTCTACACAGCGTAACACTTTTTGTCCGCGCTCTATTTGCCCGTACGCTTATCAAATCCCCATTGCCTTGCCGCGCGCAAGGGCTTTGTCACCCGGGCAGACGCTGTTACGTTTTGCTGAGCGACTTGTGTGAATGCCATCTATCATCGGCATTGTCCCCTTCTTTTTTTTGCACGGCCGCTCCTCTATGCCCTTTACATCCCAAGGCCCACGAAGCCGAGTTGCCCGTTATTGCCTGAGCATCGTCTGCGGCCTGCTCCCCGTTTTATTGGGGGTCGTGATTCTTTATTGGCAAGCCGAGCGCACGCTTGAACAAAGCACTGCGCAAACGGCCAGGGAAGCGGTGCGTCAGTTCGACTTGATGCTCGACAACACCGCCCTCGCCGCCCAGGACCTGTTGCCGCTGGCCGGCTTGCCGTGTGACAACGCGGCAACGCTGGCACTGCGTGAACAGGTCACCCGCCGGCCGTTCGTGCGCGCTACCACCTTGTCCTGGCAGAAAAAGATTTATTGCAGTTCATTGTTCGGCAGCCGGCATAACTCGCCGGTCAACCCGGACGACTACGTCGGCGGGCGTTTGTGGTTGATGAACGGCAACCCCGTCACGCCGGATACCGCACTGCTGGTGTACCGGTTGGTCGACGGTGATCGAGGCGCGTTTGCCTCGATTGACGGTTACCACCTCACCAATGCCCTGCGCCTGATCAGCCGCTACGCCTCCCTGGTGTTAAAGGTGGGCCCCAACTGGCTGGACGCCGACGGCAAGGTCCATACCGACGCGCCGCCGAAGTTTGCCATAGCCCCTCACTTCCTGGCCTCCAACCGCTATCAATACAGCGTCGACGTGGGCATGCCCGAGGGTGAGGTCTGGCGTTACATGCAGGCGCGCTATCCGGCTGTGTTCAGCCTGGTGGTGTTTTTTGGTGTGCTGGCCGGCCTCCTTGCCCATTGGCTGCAAAAGCGCTCTTCGGCGCCTACCCACGAGTTGCAACGTGCCCTGGGCGCCGATGAGTTCATTCCGTATTTTCAACCGGTGGTGCGCGGCGACACACGCCAATGGGCCGGTTGCGAGGTGCTGATGCGCTGGCAACACCCAAAGGAAGGCCTGGTGCGACCGGACCTGTTCATTCCCCTGGCCGAGCACTCCGGGCTGATCGTGCCCATGACACGCGCCCTGCTGCGCCAGACGGCCGCGCAACTGGCGCCGCACGCCGAGCGCTTCAGCCCGGGGTTTCATATCGGCGTGAACATCACCGCGCGTCATTGCCAGGACCTGGAGCTGGTGGACGACTGCCGAGCATTTCTTGCGGCGTTCCCGCCCGGCCAGATAACCCTGGTACTGGAACTGACCGAGCGTGAGTTGATCGAGCCCACCGACATCGCACGGCGCTTGTTCGACGCGCTGCACCAGTTGGGCGTGATGATCGCCATAGATGACTTCGGCACCGGGCATTCCAGCCTGGGCTACTTGCGTCACTTCAATGTGGACTACTTGAAGATCGATCAAAGCTTTGTCGCCATGATCGGTGCGGATGCCCTCTCACGGCATATTCTGGACAGCATCATCGAACTGTCCGTCAAACTCGACCTGGGCATCGTGGCTGAGGGTGTGGAAACAGCGCAACAGTGTGATTACCTCGTCGCAAAAGGCGTGGACTTCCTGCAAGGCTACCTGTTCGGGCGTCCATTACCCGGCGATGAATTCATTAAGTCGGTGACCCGTCAGTGAACAGTCACCGACTGCCTTCACGGCCAGCACGTTATTTAGACAAAAGACATGATTTACTCGAAGTGGATTAACTACTACAATTTTTCTTGCCGGCGATACACTCACAGTCAGGTGTTTTCGTTTGAGTTAGCTTAACCCTCTTGGCTTAAGGCTTTCTTCGCAGTAGATATCAGCTAACTACACTATTGGAGTACAGATTTTGTCCAGACTCGCCGAATTTCGCGCAGCAGAAAAAGCCCTTCAAGAGCAGCTTGCCCAGCTGGAATCCCTGAAGAACGACGCCGGGCTGAAGAAAGAAATCGAATTTGAAGAAAAACTTAAAAAACTGATGGGCAGCTACGACAAGAGCCTGCGCGATGTGATCTCCATCCTTGATCCAAACCCGGCCAAGCGCGGCGCCACGCCTGCGGCCGCACCGAAACAGCGCCGCGCCCGCGTGGTCAAGGTCTATCAGAACCCGCACACCGGTGAGCTGATCGAGACCAAAGGCGGCAACCATCGCGGCCTGAAAGCCTGGAAAGAAGAGCACGGCGCTGCCACTGTAGATTCCTGGCTTCGCGGTTGATTAACATGCACTAATAGAAAGCCCCGCTCACGCGGGTAATGCTGTTCAGTTAAGCGTACATCGCCCTCTGTAGGAGCGAGCTTGCTCGCGAAAAACGTCAACGATAACGCGTGTTTCCTGATTGAACGCGGCGCCTGTGGTTTTTCGCGAGCAAGCTCGCTCCTACAAAAAGCCTTAACTGAACGGCATTACCGCTCACGCGGGGCTTTTTCGTTTTCAGGTTCGCAAGCGAACTTAAATTAAAGTTCACTTTCTTTCGCATACACCCATTCAAAGTTTCAGGCTGTCACGTACTGAATTGACTTCATCCTGACTGGCCTCATACGCTTGCGCCTGGCCCGCATATGAAAACACGTAGGCCTTTTCCTTATCCACCGCGCCCACTAGTGTCTGCGATAGCACATGCCGACCGTTCTCGGTAATCACACAGGTAGTTTCCAGCGCATCAAGGCGGCTCAATGTAGCGGCGTGCATTTTGGTGCACACGCTTTGATAACCACCTTGGGCAAAATCTTTTTGAATGGACTTGCGCATCTCCAGCAACACGCCTTGAAGATTGACTTGGTGCCCGGCCTCAATTGGCGTACCGGTCAACTCCATCACCATCAAGGTCTGGCCATTTTCGTCATTCTTGATCGCACGTTGACGCGTCACGGCCTGGCTCTTTCCGGCGGCGTCGGGTTCAACTTCCTCCACCTGCCAACCGCTGGGCCAATGGATCTCGGGGTCGGTCGCCCATACGAGCGGGCTCGCCAGCAGTAGACATACGGTACTCAACAGCGGTTTACGAAACTCGATCATTGCAAAAAGCATCCAGGGTTCCAGCGCCAAAGTTTGCGGCCCCGGACCCACAGCTCGCAAGGGTTGCGTCAGCTTTTTCATTTGGCGTGACCGGCAGGCCTTGCGTATCATGGCCCATCTGCACGGATGCTTGCCGCAAGCCAAGGGACCGCTTTGCCCCATTTTTTTCTGGAGGGCCCATGAGCCTGCACGAACTGAACACCTTCCCCGGCGTTACTGCCCAACCTGATACCGCCACCGCGAACTTCGTGTTCAACCACACCATGCTGCGGGTCAAGGACATCACCAAGTCGCTGGATTTCTACACCCGCGTACTGGGTTTTTCCCTGGTTGAAAAACGCGATTTCCCGGAAGCCGAATTCAGCCTGTATTTCCTCGCCCTGGTGGACAAGGCCCAGATCCCGGCTGACGCGGCTGAGCGCACCCAGTGGATGAAGTCGATCCCTGGCATTCTGGAACTGACCCACAACCACGGCACCGAAAACGATGCCGATTTCGCCTACCACAACGGCAACACCGACCCTCGTGGGTTTGGCCACATTTGCATCTCGGTGCCGGACATCGTTGCGGCGTGCGAACGCTTCGAAGCCCTGGGCTGCGATTTCCAGAAGCGCCTGAGCGATGGCCGCATGAAAAGCCTGGCCTTTATCAAGGACCCGGATGCGTACTGGGTTGAAATCATTCAGCCAGCACCGATGTAACGCCGTGTGACGCAGAGCGTCACGGCAGGCATTCCCACGCGGAGCGTGGGAACGAGAACGAGAAAACCCCATGATCACTCATGGGGTTTTTTATTTGCGCTTCGGATTTTACGCAGGGGCGGACGTGCGGATCAGGTGGTCGAACGCACTCAGGGAAGCCTTGGCGCCCTCGCCCACGGCAATCACGATCTGCTTGTACGGCACAGTCGTCACGTCACCGGCGGCAAATACACCCGGCAATGAGGTCTCGCCACGTGCATCGACGATGATCTCGCCGCGAGGCGTCAGTTCCACAGTGCCTTTGAGCCAGTCGGTGTTGGGCAACAGACCGATTTGCACAAAGATGCCTTCCAGGTCGAGGGTCTTGAACTCGCCGCTGTCGCGATCCTTGTAGGCAAGACCGGTGACTTTCTGACCATCGCCTTTGACTTCACTGGTCAATGCGCTGGTGATTACGTCGACGTTCGGCAGGCTGTACAGCTTGCGCTGCAACACAGCGTCGGCGCGCAGCTTGCTGTCGAACTCCAGCAACGTGACATGGCTGACAATACCGGCCAGGTCGATGGCGGCTTCGACGCCTGAGTTACCGCCACCAATCACCGCTACGCGCTTGCCCTTGAACAGCGGGCCATCGCAATGCGGGCAGAAGCACACGCCCTTGGCCTTGTATTGCTGCTCGCCCGGCACGCCCATTTCACGCCAGCGCGCACCAGTGGCCAGGATCACGGTTTTGGACTTGAGCGTCGCACCGCTTTCGAAGCGGATTTCGTGCAACTCACCGGCGTTTTTCGCCGGCACCAGGCTGCTGGCACGCTGCAGGTTCATGATGTCGACGTCGTACTGGCGTACATGGGCTTCCAGGGCACCGGCCAGTTTCGGGCCTTCGGTTTCCTGTACCGAGATAAAGTTCTCGATGGACATGGTGTCCAGTACCTGACCACCAAAACGCTCGGCGGCCACACCGGTACGAATGCCTTTGCGGGCAGCGTAGATCGCAGCCGATGAACCGGCCGGGCCACCGCCGACAACCAATACATCAAAGGCATCCTTGGCGCTGATTTTCTCGGCGGCCTTTTCGATACCGCTGGTGTCGAGCTTGGCGAGGATTTCCTCCAGGCCCATACGGCCCTGGCCGAAGTTCACACCGTTGAGGTAGACACTGGGCACCGCCATGATCTGGCGCTCATCGACTTCAGCCTGGAACAGCGCGCCGTCGATGGCTACGTGGCGGATGTTGGGGTTGAGCACGGCCATCAGGTTCAGCGCCTGGACCACGTCCGGGCAGTTCTGGCACGACAGCGAAAAGTAAGTCTCGAAGCTGAACTCGCCTTTCAAGGCACGGATCTGTTCAATCACTTCGACACTGGCCTTGGATGGGTGGCCACCGACTTGCAGCAGGGCCAGCACCAGGGACGTGAATTCATGGCCCATGGGGATGCCGGCGAAACGCAGGCTGATCTCGGCACCCGGGCGGTTGATGGAGAACGACGGCTTGCGCGCATCATTGCCATCGCTGTGCAGGGTAATCAGCGTGGAGAGGCTGGCTACGTCCTGCAAAAGAGCGAGCATTTCCTGGGATTTCGCGCCGTCATCGAGGGAGGCGACGATCTCGATCGGCTGGGTAACCCGCTCCAGGTATGACTTCAACTGAGCTTTAAGATTGGCGTCCAACATACGGGCGATTTCCTTTAATTCTGGGTAAAAAAAACGCCCGAGCGAATCTCGCCCGGGCGTTTTTGAGGGCGGTTGCAGCTTACTGGGTAGGTGCGGATACCCGCCCTTGAGACTTCACAGACTTAGATCTTGCCGACCAGGTCCAGGGACGGAGCCAGGGTGGCCTCGCCTTCTTTCCACTTGGCTGGGCACACTTCGCCCGGGTGGGCAGCAACGTACTGGGCGGCCTTGATCTTGCGCAGCAGCTCAGAGGCGTCACGGCCAACACCGCCGTCATTCAGTTCAACGATCTTGATCTGGCCTTCCGGGTTGATCACGAAAGTACCGCGGTCCGCCAGGCCGGCTTCTTCGATCAGCACGTCGAAGTTGCGCGAGATGGTCAGGGTCGGGTCGCCGATCATGGTGTACTGGATCTTGCCGATGGCTGGCGAAGTGTTGTGCCAGGCAGCGTGGGCAAAGTGGGTGTCGGTGGACACGCTGTAGATTTCTACGCCCAGTTTCTGGAATTCGGCGTAGTTGTCAGCCAGGTCTTCCAATTCGGTTGGGCAAACGAAGGTGAAGTCGGCTGGGTAGAAGAACACCACAGACCACTTGCCTTTCAGGTCAGCGTCGGTCACATCGAGGAAGCTGCCGTTTTTGAACGCGGTGGCTTTGAACGGTTTTACTTGGCTGTTGATGATAGGCATCGTTGACTCTCCGTCAGGGTTTGTAGAAGGGCTTAACAAGTTGATGGGGTGAATCCTACCCACTCTCTGTGACGATGGCTCATTGGCAAACCTGATGCTGACGATTGGGTTTCTCTATCAGATGACTGTATTAATAGAAGAAATCTCATAGCAGCGGCTGGGTCGCCAGCGTCATGCCGAGAAAAGGTGTCGCTTCAACATAGCGCATGGCCGATTTCATGTCGTTCCAGCCGACGTAACTCATCAACGATTTCAGATCCCAGCCGCTGCGATGGGCCCAGGTCGCGAAGCCGCGTCGCAGGGAATGGCTGGTGTACTGCTCGGCCGGGATGCCCGCGCGCGCAAGCGCCTGGCGCAGCAGTGGAATCACGCTGTTGGGGTGCAGCCCCTCCTCCCCCAGGTTGCCCCAGCGATCGATCCCGCGAAACACCGGGCCGCGCACCATTGCCGAGGCGCTGAGCCATTCGCTGTAGGCCTGTACCGGGCACAGGCGCAGCAGTGCGGGTGTGTGGTAGGTCTTGCCGAGGTTGTCGCGGTCACTTTTGCTGCGCGGCAAGTACAGGCTGATGCCGGCTCCCGGCACCGCCTGGACATGCTCGACACTCAAGCGACAGAGCTCATCGCTGCGAAAGCCACGCCAGAACCCCAGCAGGATCAGCGCCGTGTCGCGTTTGGCGCGCAGCCACCCAGGCCGGTCCTGCTTGTCACGGGCTTCGCTGGCTTCACGCTCAAGCGACGCCACCACCTGCTCCAGGTGCTTGAGCTGCAACGGCTCGGCCTGCCGCTCCCGCGCAGGGTGCACGGCGCGGATGCCCTTGAGCACCTTACGCACCACCGGCGCCTTGGTCGGGTCGGCAAACCCCTGGCTGGTGTGCCACTGCGCCAGTGCCGAGAGCCGCAACTTCAGCGTGTTGACGGCCAGCACGCCCGCGTGCGCAACCAGGTAGCGCGCCACGCTGTCGCTGGTGGCGGGCAGGAAGCCACCCCAACTGACCTCGAAATGCTCGATGGCCGCGCGGTAGCTACGGCGCGTGTTGTCACGGGTCGCGGCGTTGAGGTAACGATCAAGATCACTCATGGCAGGGCCTATTCGTACTGCGAACGCCTGGTTCGACGCTAAAAATGCTGATGACACGGGATAATACGCCAATATCCCATCTGTTAAATCATGAATTTAAAGCATTTTTTAGCTGTGATATAGTATGTAAATACATACCCTGTACCACAGTACGAAATCGACGGAGACCCCATGGCTCATGGTGGCATAAACAAAGCAGTCGTTCAGACGGCACGCCTGGCGATCCTCGCCCGTGGCGAAAACCCCAGCATCGACGCCGTGCGCATCGAAATGGGCAATACCGGCTCGAAAACCACCATTCACCGCTACCTCAAGGAGTTGGACGAAAGCGAGACCCGCCAGACCATCACCGAAGCCCCCATTGATGAGGAGCTTGGCGAATTGGTGGCACGGCTCGCCCAGCGCCTGAAAGAGAAGGCCCAAGAGCCCATCGACCTCGCCCTGGCGCAGTTTGAGCAGCACAAAAGCGCCCTGCTCACTCAGCTTGAAACGTTGCAAGGAGCCCATGATCAGCTGCAACAGCAGTTCGATATCCAGGCCGCCGCCCTCGCCGAGGAAAGCGCCGCCCTGCAAACCGCCGGCACCAGCCTGCAGACCGAGCAAACGCGCAACGCCGGGCTCAGCCAGGCGTGCAGCGATTACGAACTGAGGCTCAAGGACAAGGACGAGCAGATTCGCTCACTGGAAGACAAGCACCTGCACGCCCGCGATGCCCTTGAGCATTACCGCAATGCGGTCAAGGAGCAGCGTGAACAGGAGCAGCGCCGTCATGAAGGTCAGTTGCAGCAGGTACAAGCCGAGCTGCGCCAGGCCCAGCAGAGTGCGCTGGTGCGTCAGGACGAAATCACCCAATTGCATCGAGACAACGAACGCTTGTTGATCGAACACCGGGTGACCGCGAAGGAGCTGAACGCATTGCAGGAGCAACGGCGCAAAGACCAGGCCTTGCAGCTCGAGCTGAACGAGAAGATCAGCCAGGTCGACAGCGAGCGCACACTGCTTCAGGAGCGCCTGCGGGTGGCGCTGCTGGAAAGCCAGTCACGCCAGGCAGCGCTGACTGAGCATCAGCAGGCCAACAAGGCGCTGGAGCTGGACCTTCTCAAGGCCCAGGCCAGTATTGAAGCGTTGCGTCTGGCCGCCGTCGTTGCAACGACGCCAGAGGCAACCGGCGAAACCTGATCAGTCCGCCACAGGCGTGCGCATGGTGACGAACTCTTCCGCCGACGTCGGGTGCACGCCAATGGTCTCGTCGAAATGCTGTTTGGTCGCGCCGGCCTTGAGCGCGATCGCCAGGCCCTGCACGATTTCGCCGGCATCGGGCCCGACCATGTGGCAGCCGAGCACTTTGTCGGTGTCGGCATCGACCACCAGCTTCATCAGGGTCTTTTCCTGACAGTCCGTCAGGGTCAGCTTCATCGGCCGGAAACGGCTCTCGAAGATCTGCACCTTATGGCCGTTCTTCTTCGCCTCCTCTTCCGTAAGGCCCACCGTACCGATATTCGGCAGGCTGAACACCGCCGTCGGAATCATCGCGTAATCCACCGGACGGTACTGCTCGGGCTTGAACAGGCGACGCGCCACCGCCATGCCTTCGGCCAGGGCGACCGGGGTCAATTGGACACGGCCGATCACATCGCCAATGGCCAGGATCGACGGCTCGCTGGTTTGATACAGCTCGTCCACGCTGACGAAGCCACGCTCATCGAGGGTGACGCCGGTATTTTCCAGGCCCAGGTTGTCCAGCATCGGGCGCCGGCCGGTGGCGTAGAACACGCAGTCGGCTTCCAGCACCCGACCGTCTTTCAAGGTGGCCTTGAGACTGCCATCGGTTTGCTTGTCGATGCGCTCGATGTCGGCATTGAACTGCAGGTCCAGGCCGCGTTTGGTCAGCTCTTCCTGCAAGTGCTTGCGCACCGAACCATCGAAGCCGCGCAGGAACAGGTCACCGCGATACAGCAACGACGTCTGCGCGCCCAAACCATGGAAAATGCCCGCGAACTCAACGGCGATATAGCCACCGCCTACCACCAGTACGCGCTTTGGCAGCTCTTTGAGAAAGAACGCTTCGTTGGAGCCAATGGCATGTTCGCGGCCTGGAATGTCCGGAATCTGCGGCCAGCCGCCCGTGGCGATCAGGACATGCTTGGCGGTGAAGCGCTCGCCATTGATTTCCACCTGGTGTGGATCCACCAGGCGCGCATGCCCTTCGTGCAGGGTCACGCCGCTGTTGACCAGCAGGTTGCGATAGATACCGTTGAGACGGTTGATCTCCCGGTCTTTGTTGGCGATCAGGGTCGCCCAGTCAAAGTTCGCCTCACCCAACGACCAGCCGAAACCGCTGGCCTGCTCGAAGTCCTCGGCAAAGTGCGCGCCGTACACCAATAGCTTCTTCGGCACGCAGCCGACATTCACACAGGTACCGCCCAGGTAGCGGCTTTCCGCCACGGCCACCTTGGCGCCAAAACCTGCGGCAAAGCGCGCCGCGCGAACACCGCCGGAACCGGCGCCAATTACATACAGGTCAAAATCATAGGCCATTTCATTCTCCTCGGCAGGACACCAGCATACCGACTTACATGGGGCTGAAAAACGAAAAAGCCACCCGAAGGTGGCTTTCAGTTGAAACAGATCGGCAAGCGTGAAATCAGTACGCCTTGCCAGTCTTGTAGAAGTGCTCGTAGCAGAAGTTGGTCGCCTCGATGTAGCCTTCAGCGCCGCCGCAGTCGAAACGCTGGCCCTTGAACTTGTAGGCAATCACGCAACCATCTTTGGCCTGCTTGAGCAGGGCGTCGGTGATCTGGATCTCGCCGCCCTTGCCTGGCTCGGTTTCTTCGATCAGCTTGAAGATGTCCGGGGTCAGGATGTAGCGGCCGATGATCGCCAGGTTCGACGGTGCATCTTCCGGCGCTGGCTTCTCGACCATGTCACGCACGCGGATCAGGCCATCACCAATGTCGTCGCCGGCGATCACGCCGTACTTGTTGGTTTCCGCCGGGTTGACTTCCATTACGGCGACGATGGTGCAGCGGTATTTCTGGTAGAGCTTGACCATCTGGGTCAGCACGCCGTCGCCTTCCAGGTTTACGCACAGGTCATCGGCCAGTACCACGGCAAACGGTTCGTCACCGATCAGCGGGCGACCGGTGAGGATGGCGTGGCCGAGGCCTTTCATCTGGGTCTGACGGGTGTAGGAGAACGAGCACTCGTCGAGCAGCTTGCGAATACCAACCAGGTATTTTTCCTTGTCGGTGCCCTTGATCTGGTTTTCCAACTCATAGCTGATGTCGAAGTGGTCTTCCAGTGCGCGCTTACCGCGGCCGGTCACGATGGAGATTTCATTCAAGCCGGCATCCAGTGCCTCTTCGACGCCGTACTGAATCAGTGGCTTGTTCACCACCGGCAGCATCTCTTTGGGCATGGCTTTGGTCGCTGGCAGGAAGCGAGTGCCGTAACCGGCTGCCGGGAACAAGCATTTCTTGATCATATGAGTCCTTACAAAGGGCTGTGCGTACGGAATTCGGCGCAGTCTAATCAGGCCGCAGTCACCTTACAATGGGTCCTGCTGGCGCCGCGATGTCATCATAGAGAAAAAATGTCGGCGTAAGTTCCGCTGATCTTTCAACCGGCAGGCTGGCCGGCGCTCAAGTGTTGATTTTCCAAAGGGCCTGATCCTTTGTAGCACGCTTTTCCAAGCCTGGCACCGGGCTGGAATTACTTGGGCAACGGCGGGGTATTTGCGGCTATCATTGCACCCTTGAATCAGCTTACGAGATTGCTAATTAGATGTCAGAACCCAAAGGCGTAAACGGCTACCTGATCACCCAGCGTGCGGACGGTTGGCACTTGATCAACTTCCATGGCGACAGCGTCGCGGGCGTTTTCGAGACTGAAAGCATGGCGATTGCGGTGGCTGAGGTATTCGTGGATGAAGCCGGTCACGCGTCGAGCAAGCGGCCGAAGGGCAAGTAAGCCACGCGGTCTTGCAGCAAAAGCCCCGCAGAGCGGGGCTTTTTTTGTGTTTGGCTGTACCTAGATGGCAGTTCGCTATAATCTTCCGCCAACGCCCCACGTCCGTGTCAGCGCTCTCCCCCACACCTTCGAAGACGACTCTCTATGAACAAGATGCTGGCTATGAACAAGATCCTGGCACTCACTGCGGTATTGGCGCTGGCCGGTTGCACCACCACCTCCGACACTTACCTGAAAAATGGTGAACAAGGCCTGACCATCGACTGCTCGGGCGAAGCCAATTCATGGGCCAGTTGCTATGAGAAAGCCGACGCCTCCTGCGCGGGCACCGGTTACCGCATCGTCGGCACCGACGGCACTCCGTCACTCAAGGAAAGCGAGCAGACCCTGGGCAAGGATGTAGGCAATTTCAAAGGCCGCAGCGTCGTGGTGGTGTGCAAGTAAGCCTTGGTGTTACAGGTGAACTTCGGCGAATTTGATCCCCAGGCCGCGCAGGGTTTCGATCAAGTCATCGAGGCGCGGGAATGACTCGACCTCATCCTGATCGTCCACCAGGAAGTAACTGCGGCCGTCACTTTTCTTGAAGAAGACAATCCACTCGCCCAGGTCGGCAGGGTTCTGGATGACGTGGGTCGCCGTGATCTGACCTTCGGCATGGCGGGCTTTGACGTGTTCTCGCTTCATAATGGGATATTCCAGGCGGTGCGATGCTGCCCAGATGGGTTTGAGCGGCATTCTTGTAGGCAGTGACCGACAGTTTAACGGATGCTCTGCCGATCGACACGCCATTGGGCCTTCTCATCAGCACGCTCGGCTTTATAGCCTCAATACCGAATAACGCATAAAAAACCCCACCGGGCAGGCGCGAAGAGGCTCGTCCTGTCGGGTGGGGTTCTCATCGGATTCAGTTCGTGGACATACGCCCTGGCTTAACCGGAAATGCAATCCTCCCCGGCTTTTTTCACGTCGCCCGGCCGAATCGGCACGTTGGACATGCTTTCATAGAGCTTGATGCTGCTGCCGCTGGAGCGGTCCTCAATTTCGAAGATCGCTGATGGATCGGACGAAAATTTCTGCGGCACGATCACTTGAATACCTTCCTTATGCGGTTCGATCTGTGGCGGACGACGTGTCGCCTCCAACTTGCGCACGACGCACGCCGCATACTCCTGCGGCTTTTTCCCGGAAATGACCACCAACGTGGGTGGGGTCTGCTTGATATCTGCAACCGAAGCACACCCAGCGATTGCCAAGGCCAGCACCAACACACTCCACTTCATACTAAAACCTCCGATAAAGACCCTACGACAGCGGGTATAGGAAATTTCTCCCGCCAATGTAGGATTTATCTCTAAAAACTCGGTAAATAACTGTTTTAAATTGTCGAAGTCGTCGACGACGGCCCGATAATAAACGCGCTGGGGCTGATAAACTCCATCTTAACCTACGTATCGTTCTGATTTTTCAGAAAAAGCCCTTCTGGAGACACCCCATGAAATTCATCCACCAGCGTGAGCACCTCAACGAGGGAGACATTGTCGTCATCGAATGCTCACAGACCTGTAATATTCGTCTAATGAGCGATGCGAATTTTCGCAGTTTCAAGAACGGTGGCCGGCATACCTACCACGGTGGCGCCTTCGATAAATTCCCGGCAAAAATCACCGCGCCCAGCACCGGTTTCTGGAACATTACCCTGGATGTGGTCACGCGCCGCGCCATCAGCGTTACCCGCAAACCGGCGCTGTCACACAAGATTCGTATCGTTCGTCGCACCAGCACCAAGCTGAGCTGACCTGAACACCGTAAGGAAAAAAGCTGTGAACACCACCAAATACGTCATCAAGTACAAGCTCAACGGCGAACGTCGCTTCGAATTTGCCCAACTGACCAGCAACAGCGTCGAGGAGGCCCGGCAGGCCCTGGCGAAAATCCACGATGCCAGCGACGAGATTACTGACATCAACGTGAGCAAGGCGCTGTAAGCCATGGCCGGGCCTACCGCTGACCTGTTCGCCGATGAGGCCTTGCAGCAACCGGCAAGGCGCGAACAGATTGGCGAAGAGTCTTACGTCCTGGGAGGTTACGCCCTGCCCTGGATTGAGCGTTTATTACCCGAATTGCGGCGTGTCCTGGCCCAGTCGCCGTTTCGGCAAATGGTCACGCCCGGCGGCTTTACCATGTCGGCCGCGCTGAGCAGTTGTGGCGCGCTGGGCTGGACCACCGACACGCGCGGCTACCGCTACAGCGCCCTCGACCCGCGCAGCCAGCAACCCTGGCCGGCAATGCCCGACGCGCTGCGCGAATTGGCCATCTCGGCGGCAAACGCGGCGGGTTTCAGCGATTTCTCGCCGGATGCCTGCCTGATCAACCGCTACGTACCCGGCGCCAAAATGTCGCTGCATCAGGACAAGAACGAGCAGCGCTATGACGCGCCAGTGGTGTCGGTGTCCCTCGGCCTGCCGGCGATTTTCCTGTTCGGCGGCCATCAGCGCAGTGACAAGACGCAAAAAGTCTCGCTGTTCCACGGTGATGTGGTGGTCTGGGGTGGGGTGGATCGCCTGCGCTTCCATGGCGTGATGCCGATCAAGCAAGGCGAGCACCCGATCATGGGACCGCAACGCATCAACCTGACCTTTCGCACCGCCGGCTGATTTGACCGCAAGCTTCGGAGTGTCGAGCGCCAACTGTCGGGTTAATCTGCCGATCACCACTCAAGAGTGAAGGCCATGAACCACTCACTGGACCCACGCTGGGCCGCCATCGTTGCCCGCGATGCCAAAGCCGATGGACTGTTTGTCTACGCTGTGAAAACCACCGGCGTGTACTGCCGCCCCAGCAGCGCCTCACGTTTGCCGCGTCCGGAAAATGTCGAATTCTTCGACACCCCGGCACACGCCGAAGCTGCCGGTTATCGTCCCAGCCGCCGCGCCGCCGGCGACCAGACTCAACTGGCCGCCCACCATGCAAAGCTGGTCGCCGACGCGTGTCGCCAGATAGAACAGGCCGAAACACCGCCCAGCCTGGAGGCCCTCGCCCGCCAGGCCGGCTTGAGTTCGTTCCATTTCCATCGCGTGTTCAAAGCCATCACCGGCCTCACCCCCAAGGGCTACGCCGGCGCCCTGCGCTCACGCAAGGTGCGTGATGGGCTCAAAGCGCAGCAGTCGGTCACCGATACGCTGTACGACGCCGGCTTCAATTCCAACAGCCGCTTTTACGCGGCGGCTGACCAGGTGCTGGGCATGAAGCCGCAGGAGTACAAGGCCGGCGGTGCCAACAACCTGATTCGCTTTGCCGTGGGCCAATGCTCACTGGGAGCGATTCTGGTGGCGCAGAGTCAACGCGGCGTGTGTGCGATTTTGCTGGGTGACGATCCGGATACGCTGGTGCGCGACCTGCAGGACCAATTCCCCAACGCCGAACTGGTCGGCGCGGATCGGGATTTCGAACAATTGATCGCCCAGGTCGTGGGCTTTATCGAAGCGCCCGCCCTGGGCCTGGACTTGCCGCTGGATCTACGCGGCACGGCCTTCCAAGAACGAGTGTGGCAGGCGCTGCGGGATATTCCGGTGGGCAGCACGGCCAGCTACGCGCAGATTGCCCAGCGTATCGGCGCGCCCACGGCATTTCGCGCAGTGGCCCAGGCCTGTGGCGCCAACCACTTGGCGGTGGCAATCCCCTGCCACCGCGTGGTGCGCAGCGACGGCGCGCTGTCCGGCTACCGCTGGGGCGTAGAGCGCAAGCGCACGCTGCTGGCGCGGGAAACCTCGGACTGACCCGGCTGCATAAAGCACTGCCCTCGTCCAGTGAATAAAACAGAGTGGCCGGGTGCCAAGGGGCCTGTTAAAACAGCGAAAAGCCTCACTGACGCTGGAGACGCACCCCATGAGCACCTGGCCAGACACGCGCATTCTCGACCTGCTGGGCATCGACGTGCCCATCATCCAGGCCCCCATGGCGGGCGCGACCACCACCGCCATGGTGATTGCCGCCAGCCAGGCCGGCGCACTGGGCTCCATGCCTGCCGCTGCGCTGAGCATCGAGCAACTGCGTGAGGCGTTGACCGCCATCCGCCAGGCCGGCACCCGCCCGGTCAATGTCAACTTCTTCTGCCACCAGGCGCCCGCAGCGAACGAGGAACACGAGCGGCGCTGGAAAGCGCTGCTGGAGCCCTACTACCGCGAGCTGAGCGCCGATTTTGATGCGCCGACCCCGGTCTCCAATCGTGCGCCCTTCAATGAAGCGGCGTGTGAAGTGATCGAAACCTTTCGCCCCGACGTCGTCAGCTTTCACTTTGGCCTGCCGGAAAAAGCCTTGCTGGACCGGGTAAAAGCCACCGGAGCCAAGGTACTTTCATCGGCGACGACGGTCGAGGAAGCGATCTGGCTGGAACAGCACGGCTGTGATGCGATTATCGCAATGGGCCTTGAGGCCGGTGGCCACCGCGGCATGTTCCTCAGTGACGACCTCAACAGCCAGATCGGCTTGATGGCGCTGCTGCCGCAAGTCGTCGACGCCGTCAGCGTGCCGGTGATCGCGGCCGGTGGTATCGCGGATTCGCGCGGAATGCTCGCCGCGTTTGCCTTGGGCGCCTCGGCGGTGCAGATCGGCACGGCGTACCTGTTCACCCCCGAAGCCAGCGTCAGCGCTTCCCACCACCATGCCTTGCGCCATGCCCAGGCCAGCGAAACGGCCCTCACCAACCTGTTCACCGGGCGCCCGGCACGGGGCATTGTCAACCGCGTGATGCGCGAGCTGGGCGCGATCAACCCCGCCGCGCCTGCCTTTCCACGGGCCGGTGGCGCATTGCTGCCGCTGAAGGCCAGGGACGAAGCCGGCTTCAGCAACCTGTGGGCGGGCCAGGCCTTGCGTCTGGGTCACGACCGCTCGACGTATGACCTGACCCGCGACCTGGCCGAGCAGGCATTGGCCAGGCTGCGCTAGGCCTGTCGGCACGTGGCGCAATTTCGTACTGTACCGGCAGCCGGTAACCGCTATATATTCTCGTACATAGCGGCAATCGGCCGTACACCCTCAAGGAGTTGCTTCATGATGATCCGCGCCGCGCGCCTGGCCCCCCTGCTTGCCGTCTTCGCCCTGGGTTCGGCGCAGGCCGATGAAGTGCAAGTGGCCGTCGCCGCCAACTTTACCGCGCCGATCCAGGCGATTGCCGCCGACTTCGAGAAAGACACCGGCCACAAACTGGTCGCGTCCTTCGGCGCCACCGGGCAGTTCTATACCCAGATCAAGAATGGCGCGCCGTTCCAGGTGTTCCTCAGTGCCGACGACACCACCCCGCAAAAACTCGAGGCCGAAGGCGATACCGTCAAGGGCTCGCGCTTCACCTACGCGGTCGGCACCCTGGCCCTGTGGTCGGCGAAAGAAGGCTACGTGGATGCCCAGGGTGAAGTGCTCAAGCACAATGCGTTCAAGCACCTGTCCATCGCCAACCCGAAAGCCGCGCCGTACGGCCTGGCCGCCACTCAGGTGCTGGCCAAGGAAGGCCTGACTGACAAGGTCAGGGACAAAATCGTCGAAGGCCAGAACATCACCCAGGCCTATCAGTTCGTGTCCACCGGCAACGCCGAGTTGGGCTTCGTGGCGCTTTCGCAGATTTACAAGGATGGCAAGTTGTCCAGCGGTTCGGCGTGGATCGTGCCGTCGTCCCTGCATGACCCGATCAAACAAGACGCGGTGATCCTCACCAAAGGCAAGGACAGCGCCGCCGCCAAGGCCCTGGTCGATTATTTGAAAGGCCCGAAGGCCGCTGCGGTAATCAAGTCTTACGGTTATGAACTGTAAATGCCGCTCACGAGTGCTGATTTTTCCGCGATCTGGTTGACGGTCAAACTGGCCTCGCTGACCACGGTGATCCTGCTGCTGATCGGTACGCCAATCGCCCTTTGGCTGTCGCGCACCCGTTCCTGGTGGCGCGGCCCCATCGGCGCAATCGTCGCACTGCCGTTGGTGCTGCCGCCGACGGTCATCGGCTTCTATCTGCTGTTGACCATGGGGCCCAATGGCTACGTCGGCCAGTTCACCCAGTGGCTGGGCCTGGGCACTCTGACTTTCAGCTTCGCCGGGCTGGTGATCGGCTCGGTGATCTACTCCATGCCCTTCGTGGTGCAACCGTTGCAAAACGCGTTCTCGGCCATCGGCACGCGCCCGCTGGAAGTGGCGGCGACCTTGCGTGCGGGCCCGTGGGATACGTTTTTCACGGTGATCCTGCCGTTGGCTCGCCCAGGTTTTATCACCGCGTCGATTCTCGGCTTCGCCCATACCGTCGGCGAGTTCGGCGTGGTGCTGATGATCGGCGGCAATATCCCGGACAAGACCCGGGTGGTCTCGGTGCAGATCTACGACCATGTCGAAGCCATGGAATATGCCCAGGCCCACTGGCTGGCCGGGGCGATGGTGGTGTTCGCGTTCCTTGTATTGCTGGCACTCTACTCCAGCCGTAAAACCAAAATGGGCTGGAGCTGATCGCGATGATTGAGGTACGCCTGCACCTGAAGTACACAGGCTTTGCGCTGGACGTGGAGCTGCAATTGCCGGGCCGTGGCGTCACCGCCCTTTTCGGCCCTTCCGGCTCCGGCAAGACCACCTGCCTGCGCTGTATCGCCGGCCTGGAGCGCGCCGATGACGGCGTTGTGCAGATCAACGACGAGGTCTGGCAAGACAGCCGTAACGGGGTGTTCGTGCCGCCGCACAAACGCGCCCTGGGCTACGTCTTCCAGGAGGCGAGCCTGTTTCCCCATCTGTCGGTGCAGGCCAATCTGGCGTTCGGCCTCAAGCGCATCCCACGTGCGCAGCGGCGCGTGGATATGGCCCAGGCCACTGAGCTGCTGGGTATCGCTCACTTGCTTGCGCGCGACCCGCAGCACCTGTCCGGTGGTGAACGCCAGCGCGTCGGCATCGCCCGCGCCCTGCTCACCAGTCCCCGCTTGCTGCTGATGGATGAACCCCTGGCGGCCCTCGACAGCCAGCGCAAAAACGAAATCCTGCCTTACCTCGAACGCCTGCACGACGAACTGGATATTCCGGTGCTGTACGTCAGCCATGCCCAGGACGAAGTGGCGCGCCTGGCTGACCACCTCGTCCTGCTCGGCGACGGCAAGGCCCTGGCCAGCGGCCCCATCGGCGAAACCCTGGCGCGCCTCGACCTGCCCCTGGCGCGGGGCGACGATGCCGGTGTGGTCGTCACTGGCCGCGTGATTGCCTACGACGAGCACTATCAGTTGCTCACCCTGCAACTGCCCGATTGCCTCTTGCAGATACGCGTAGCCCACACGCCGATGGCTTTGGGCACACAGCTGCGGGTGAAGATTCAGGCACGGGACGTAAGCCTCAGCCACCAGGCGCAAGCGCACAGCAGCATCCTCAACCGCCTGCCGGTGACGGTCATCAAGGACGTCGCAGCGGATAACAGCGCCCATGTACTGGTGCGCCTGGATGCCGCCGGCACGCCGCTGCTGGCACGCATCACGCGGTTCTCGCGGGACCAGTTGAATGTGCAGCCGGGGCAAGTGCTGTGGGCGCACATCAAGGCGGTGGCGGTGCTCGCCTAAACCATTTGGCACGACCGCAGGACGACGCGGTCAATCAGACATACCGGCCTGATCCGTTGCCAAGGAACCCGCACCATGCCCGACTCTTCGCTGCCTGCCGATCTGCCCCGCGACCTGCACTATGTTGACGACAGCCAACCCGGCATTCGCCGCAAAAAGCTGCGCGGCAAGTTCCAGTATTTCCGCCCCGACGGCGAGCGCATCACCGATGCCGATGAGATCAAGCGTCTGAATGCGCTGGCGGTGCCGCCCGCCTACACCGATGTGTGGATCTGCGCCGACCCGCGTGGTCACCTGCAAGCCACGGGCCGCGACGCCCGTGGTCGCAAGCAGTACCGCTACCATGCGCGCTGGCGCGAGGTGCGTGACAGCGACAAGTACGCACGTCTGCAGGCGTTCGGCGCGGCCCTGCCCAAGTTGCGCAAACAATTGGAAGCACAGATCGCCCAGCCCGGATTCACCCGCGACAAGGTGCTGGCCACGGTGGTGATGTTGCTTGATGCCACGCTGATCCGCGTCGGCAATACCCAGTACGCCCGCGACAACAAATCCTACGGTTTGACCACCCTGCGCAACCGTCACGTGGACATCAAGGGCAGCGAGATAAAATTCCAGTTTCGCGGCAAGAGCGGCGTGGAGCATCAGATCAGCGTCAAGGACCGACGCCTGGCCAGTGTGGTCAAGCGGTGCATGGAACTGCCCGGGCAGAACCTGTTCCAGTACCTGGACGAAAACGGCGAGCGCCATACCGTCAGCTCCCAGGACGTCAACGCGTACCTGCACAGCCTGACCGGCGAGGATTTCACCGCCAAGGACTACCGCACCTGGGCCGGCACGGCCATGGCGCTGGCGGTGTTGCGCGAATTGGCGTGGCAACCGGAGTCCGACGCCAAGCGCCATGTGGTGGCGATGGTCAAGGACGTCGCACGGCAACTGGGCAATACGCCGGCGGTGTGTCGCAAGTGCTATATCCACCCGGCGGTGCTCGAGCATTTCAGCCTGGGTGAGCTGTCCAAGCTGCCCAAGCCAAGGGTGCGCAAGGGCCTCAAGGCCGAAGAAGTCGCCCTGGCGATGTTCCTTGAGCAACTGGTCGCAGACTTGCCCAAGCCCGCCAAGGCGGGTTAGCCTGCGAAGCCCTGTCACTCTCGGGATGATTGCCGACGTGAACAACTAAGCCTTCCAAAAATGTATCTGCAACGAGC
Source organism: Pseudomonas sp. 44 R 15 (assembly GCF_900004965.1). NCBI lineage: Bacteria > Pseudomonadati > Pseudomonadota > Gammaproteobacteria > Pseudomonadales > Pseudomonadaceae > Pseudomonas > Pseudomonas sp. 44 R 15. The sequence goes on along the minus strand of NZ_CVTU01000041.1, from coordinate 27,746 downwards.
CGCCTGGCGCGCACGTTGGCCTGTTCGACATTTTCCTGGAGGTGCTGATGACTCACGTCAACCGGCTGCCCGCATTGATTTCCCTGCAACACCTGTGTTTCCAGTTCGCCAATGGCGAAACCGTGCTGGAAGACCTCAATCTGTCCATAGACCGGGCCCCCACCGGAATCGTCGGTCGCAACGGGCGCGGCAAAAGTATCCTGGCGCAATTGATGGCCGGCATCCTGCAGCCCACCTCCGGTACGTTGAAAGCCCCGGCCCATGTGGTGTATGTGCCCCAGAACGTGGTGGTGCGACCCGGTGCGAGCGTCGCGGACCTCACCGGTACCGCCCAGTGCCTGGCCGCCCTTGAACGCATGAATCAGGGCGTGGCCCTGGCCGGCGACTTGGCGCTGATCGATGAGCGCTGGGACCTGGCCGAACGTCTGCGCACGGCCCTGGATACGGCGGGGTTGACGTCAATTGGCGCCGCGTCCCGGGTCGATCAACTCAGCGGAGGACAACTGGCCAGGGTGGCGCTGATCGGTGCTTTGCTCGCGGCGCCGCCGTTGCTGATCCTCGATGAGCCCAGCAACCACCTCGACAGTGGCGGGCGGGCCTGGCTGCTGCGGCAATTGGCCGCCTGGCGCGGTGGTCTGGTGGTGGTCAGCCATGATCGGCAGTTGCTCAACACCATGGGCCGGATCATCGAACTGTCCCCGCTCGGTGTGCAGGCTTACGGCGGCAACTACGCCGCCTATCTTGAGCAACGCGACGCGCAACAGCAGGCGGCTACCGCAGCGTGGGAATACGCCCGCGAGCAGCGCAGCCGCGAACGTCAACGCTTGCAAAAGGCCCATGACAGCCTGCAGCGCCATGCGGCGCGCTCACGCAAACAGGCAGAGACCGCCAACGTCGACCGCTTTACCAGGGCACGCTGGAAGAGCGCGGCCACGCAAATCGTCAGCGCACGGGGCAGCGCCCATCGCGATCACAAAGACACCCTCGACGCGCAGGTGCGCCAGGCCTACGCACGTGTGGTGGACGAGACGCCGACCCTGCTCGCCCTGCCCGGTTCGGCGCTGGCCAACGGTCGCCAGGTGGTCAGCCTGCACCAGGCGCAGTTGCCCTGGCTGGACCCGCGTGCACCTTCGACCTACCTGAGCCTGGACCTGACCGGACCGGTGCGCGTGGCAGTGCGTGGGCCGAACGGTTGCGGCAAATCCACTTTGCTCAAGCTGCTTGCCGGGCAATGGCACGCCGTCAGTGGCTCCTGCGCGGTCACGGTGCCCTGCGCTTATATCGACCAGCACCTGAAGCTGCTGGACGACCAGCGCAGTATCGTCGAACAGCTCAACCTGCTCGAAACACCACTGATGGAAGCTGAACTGCGCACACGCTTGGCCTTGCTGCAGCTGGATGCCCGGCGCGTGACCCAACCCGCCGGGCAACTCAGCGGTGGCGAGCGGTTGAAAGCGGCGATGGCGATCGCTTTATGGCGCGGGGCACCGGCGCAACTGTTGCTGTTGGACGAACCGACCAATCACCTGGACCTGGAGACGGTGGTGGCCTTTGAACAGGCCTTGCAGGGATTTACTGGCGCGCTGATGGCGGTGTCCCACGACGAGGCGTTCCTGCAGGCGATCCAACCCAGCCATTACTTGAGCTGGTACAGCACCGGGTGGCGCCTGGAGCCTGTGTGATCTGATTGCGCGCCGTGGCAAAGCGTCCTAGGGTAGTGGCCGGATAATCTCACTGGAAACCGGCCGATGCTGCCTTCACCCGTCAAGCCTTACGCCAATGCCGCGCTCGCCCATCGACAACGCTGGCGTGGACGCGTGGGCCTGCTGCTGGTGGCTGGTTTGTCGGTACTTGCCGGCATGACCGATGCCATTGGTTTCATGGCCAGCGGCGATTTTGTCTCGTTCATGAGCGGCAACACCACGCGCCTGGCGGTCGCGATCAGTGCAGGCGACGGGGGGCTTACCGCACGCCTGGTATTGCTGGTTGCCACCTTCATCATCGGCAACGCGTTGGGGGTGATTGTCAGCCGCTTGAGCAAGCGCCACGCGCTGCCCCTGTTGCTCAGCATCGGCGCCCTGCTCTGTGGTGCGGCACTGCTGCCATGGTCCGATACGCTGCCCGCGCTGTTGGCGGCGATTATCGCCATGGGCATGCTTAACGCGGCCGTCGAGCAAGTCAATGGCGTGCCCGTGGGGCTCACCTATGTCACCGGGGCGCTCTCACGCTTCGGTCGCGGGCTGGGCCGCTGGTTGATGGGCGAACGCCGCAATGGCTGGCGCATGCAGCTGGTGCCGTGGGCGGGGATGTTTGTCGGCGCGGTGATCGGGGCACTGCTGGAACAGCAGATCGGGCTGCGCGCGCTGTGGGTCAGTGGCGCGCTGGCGGGGTCACTGGGCCTGGCGACCCTGGCGATACCCCGGCGCTGGCAGTTGGGTTTCATGCCACGCTGAACAGCAGGGTATGGAAAAAAGGTGCCCGCCCGACGTTTCGGCCTCGACATCCGTGTACCGGTAAAGAGCCATCACGTCGGGCGAGCCGGTGAATAATAAGCCAATGCCCGACGGCTGTCCCGCCGGGCGTTTCTGAATATGACTAAGGCAAGGTATTACAGACAAGTGGCGAGCGCAGCCAGACGACGTTTGGCGGGCATCGTGTCCTCTGCGGCGTAATACTTGACGGTCGAACCTGCGCCCGTGCTCAGCACATCCACAAAGTAATCACCGCCCGTGGTGTACACCGTAAAGCCCCCGGCCTCGGTGGCTTCCTTGAAGCCGCCGGCATCGACGCCGAATACGCCTTCGTCCTGCCAGCCGTACTGAATGCATTGGGCGACCACCAGGGTGGCCTTGTCCGACGCCATGGTCTTGTACGGGCTGCCCGCACGCGCCTCCTTCATCTTCGAACCCGCGCAGCCGGCCAGCGTCGCCAGTACCACTGCGCCTATCACCACTTTGTACATGCCTGTGCTTCCTTGGAAAAACCGTGACTCTACCATTGCGCCGCCGCCAACTGACGCGCCCATGAACTTTGTTTCACTGTAAAGGCAAAGCGGGCCGATTATAGTGGCCACGCTCATTTTTAGAAGTCTCCCTTCTGCCCGCCCTCCCGCGGGCTTTTTTTCGCCTGCGGTTCACAACCACCAGCGCAGCAGATAAAACAGCGCCATGCTCGACAGCACCGTGACCAGCACGCTGCGCGTCCACAGCATCAACCCCACGGCGCAGATCCCGGCCAGCAGGTAGGGGTTGCTCGGGCTCAGGTTGAGCTGGTGGTCTTTGATGAAAATAATCGGCCCGCAAATCGCGGTGAGCATGCCCGGTACGGCAAACCCGAGGAACTCACGCGTCCCCCGATTGAGCCGTACCGGCAGGCGCGGCTCGATAAACAGGTAGCGGTTGAAAAACACCACCAGCGCCATTGCCATAATCATCAGGTAGATCATCGCTGCCCGACTCCCAGGCGTTTGCAGGCGAACCCTGCACTCATCCCCAATACGCCCGAGACCACCACCGCCGATTCCCAGTGCAGGTAACTCAGCCACACCGAACACAACAGCGAGACGGCGACGCAGACCAGCGTCGGCACGTCGCGCACTACCGGCGTGATCAGCGCGATAAAGGTCGCGGCAATCGAAAACTCCAGCCCCAGTTGGTCCAGGCCTGGAATACTTTTGCCCAGCACAATGCCGGCCAGGGTGAACAGGTTCCAGATGATATAGAACGTGAGGCCCACACCCAGGGCATACCAGCGATTGAAGGTCTGGCGGTCATAGTGGTTGACCAGGGCAAAGAACTCGTCGGTCAACAGAAAACCCAGGCTCATGCGCCAGCGAGTGTTGAGCGAGGACAGCGTCGGGCGCATGTGCATGCCGTAGAGCAAATGCTGGGAAGTCAGCAGCAAGGTGGTCAGCACGATGGAGATCAGGCTGGCGCCGCTTTTGACCATGCCGATCGCCACCAGTTGGGCCGCGCCGGCAAACACGATGGCGGACAAGCCCTGGGCTTGCAGCGGCGTGAACTGCGCATCGATGGCCATGGAGCCGGCGAGCAACCCCCAGGGGGCGCAGGCCAGGGATAACGGAATGACAGCAATCGCGCCACGTGTGAACGCGTCATAAGGGAGGGCAGCAGGCATGGACGGGGCTCATCGACAAACAGTCGGCCAGCATGCCGGTGCACGCGGGGGCTTGTCTTGAACGATCTTGCTCAGGCCAGTTTTACCGAGACCAGTTCCACCGAGTCGCGCGCTTCGCGCAGTTCGTAGGCGTCCTGGTTCAACCGGTGGATGGTGTTGAGCAGGCGCTGGCGCAGCACTTCATCGCCGAGTTTTTCGACGGCACGCATCAGGTCAAACGCCGCGGTTTCGTTATTATCCGCGACGGAATCCAGGGTTTTGCGCAGGTTACGAGTGGCTCGGGTCACGCGGGAGCTTCCTTCATCAGCAATGGGCGGGCACTTTAGGACATTGATGTTTCATTTTAATTTCAATCACTTGTGGTCGATCATCGGGCAGTTGATCCACGTCAACCGAAATCAGGATTTGACCTACGTGGCCCTTTATCCGCAATCCTGTTCAAATGCTGGCCGCTGCCGCCTGAGCACGTCCGACGCTATTAATCCTGCGCGTGCGCGAACTTTACGTAGGCGAACTGATCCATGCCTTGGATGACAGCCGGCCCTGCTGGCAGAACGACGCGCCGCGTCCGGATGCACTGGGCGACAGACCATAACCGGCCAGCACTTGCTGCTGAGCCATCGGAGCGTTAATTCATGCTTGTCGCAATTGCGATTTTCCTTGTCACCATCGTGCTGGTCATCTGGCAACCCAAGGGCCTGGGCGTGGGCTGGAGCGCCAGCCTGGGCGCGATCCTGGCCCTGGCCTGCGGGGTGATCAGCCTGGCGGACATCCCGGTGGTGTGGCACATCATCTGGAACGCCACCGGCACCTTTGTCGCCTTGATCATCATCAGCCTGTTGCTGGATGAAGCCGGGTTCTTTGCCTGGACCGCGCTGCATGTGGCGCGCTGGGGGCGTGGCCGAGGCCGGCGCCTGTTTGCCTATATGGTGCTGCTCGGCGCACTGGTGTCGGCGCTGTTCGCCAATGACGGCGCGGCGTTGATCCTCACCCCGATTGTGATGTCGATGCTGCTGGCCCTGCGCTTTTCTCCGGCGGCGACGCTGGCATTCGTCATGGGCGCAGGCTTTATCGCCGACACGGCGAGCCTGCCGCTGGTGGTGTCGAACCTGGTGAATATCGTCTCGGCGGATTATTTCAAGATCGGCTTCAACGAATATGCCGCCGTGATGGTGCCGGTGAACCTGGTCAGCGTCGCCGCGACCCTGGCGGTGCTGCTGTGGTTTTTCCGCCGCGATATTCCGCAGAGCTACGACCCGGCCGACCTGGAACAACCCGACAGTGCCATCCACGACCGTGCGACGTTTCGTGCCGGCTGGTGGGTGCTGGGTATTCTGCTGGTCGGCTGCTTCGCGCTGGAGCCCCTGGGCATTCCCATCAGCGCGATTTCCGCGGTCTGCGCCGTGCTGTTGCTGGTGATCGCCGCCAAGGGCCACACGATTTCCACGCGCAAGGTCTTGAAAGACGCGCCATGGCAAATCGTGGTCTTTTCCCTGGGCATGTACCTGGTGGTGTACGGCTTGCGTAACGCCGGCCTGACCGATTACCTGGCCACCTGGCTCGACACCTTCGCCGCCCACGGCGTGTGGGGCGCGGCCATGGGCACCGGTGTGCTGACCGCGCTGTTGTCCTCGGCGATGAACAACCTGCCAACGGTGTTGATCGGCGCGCTGTCCATCGAGTCCAGCCATGCCGTGGGCGTGGTCAAGGACGCAATGATCTACGCCAACGTGATCGGCAGCGACCTGGGCCCGAAAATCACCCCTATCGGCAGCCTCGCCACCCTGCTGTGGCTGCATATCCTGGCACGCAAGGGCATCACCATCACCTGGGGCTACTACTTCAAGGTCGGGATTGTGCTGACCGTGCCGGTGCTGTTGATCACCCTCGCCGCCCTCGCCTTGCGCCTGAGTGTCTGAGGAATGCCATTCAGTTGAGCGTATACGGCCGTCTGTAGGAGCGAGCTTGCTCGCGAAAAACGTCAACGATAACGCGTGCTTTCTAAATGAACGCGGTGCCTATGAGTTTTTCGCGAGCAAGAGCTAGGCGCCCGCTCTTGCACATTCAATGCTGCATGGTTTCCTGCCCTCGGACTGACGTATGCTTTCGCACTTTCTCGAAAGGACACGGGCATGCTGACGATCTTTTTCTACGCGCTGGTTTTCGGCTTTGTATTTTGCCTGTCTCCCGGCGCAGTGCTCGCCGAAACCCTGCGCCGTGGTTTGCTCCACGGTTTCACACCGGCCCTGTTGGTACAGGTTGGCTCGCTGGTGGGCGACGCCGTCTGGGCGGTGATCGGGCTGACGGGCATCGCGCTATTGATCCAGCATGAGGCGGTACGCGTGCCGCTGACGGTGATCTGCGCGCTTTACCTGGCCTGGCTGGGCATCCGCAGCCTGATCGATGCCTGGCAGCTACCTCAAGTCGAAAGCGCACCCGCCAGTTCGGCAAAAAACGCACTGGTCGTGGGCGCGACGATCTCCCTGGCCAACCCCAAGAACATCGTTTACTGGGGCGCCTTGGGCAGCGCGTTGTCGGGCATCGTTGGTGCTACTCCGAGCCATGGGCAAACGCTGATGTTTTTTGCAGGCTTTATGCTTGCGTCGGTGCTGTCCTGCTTTCTTACTGCCGCGCTGGTCAACTTGCTGCGCAAGAATGCTTCGCCGACTTGGCAACGCATCAGCTATGGCGCTTGCGGTATTGTATTGATTTATTTGGCAGTCCTCGCGGCACAGAGTATTTGAAGTTACATAGGCCGCCACTTATCTGAATAAATTCTGAATATCGACTCATTTAATTAACCATGCGTTGACATTCTGTAACTGCCTGAGTAAATTGCCCCTGCCCGCAACAGGGGCCTTTTTTAAACCTCACAAAAGAAGCCAATGGACACAGTATCTAGTCGCTGTCCGAGCACCGCCTCAGCGGGCGTCGGGCGCCAAACCCAGAACATGACGGGACTTGCCCTCCAGGCCCGGTAAGCTGCGCTAGAGCTTGATGCTCCACCGTAACTGCCTCGCCGGTCGCGTGTCCGGTCCCGAGGTGTGTTATGACCTTGCAAACCCTTGTTTTACCTGATGTATGCACCCTGGCCGCGGCCCTGCGCGCCAAGCTGCATCGTGCGCCTACTGGCTTGCGCCCTGCCCGCGCGGCCTTTGATTCATCCTCCCTCCAAGTGCGTCCAGCCCGCCCGCTGGCGCATTGGCGTGTCTGCCCGCAAAGCGGCCAATTGGTGCAGCAGTGGGATCACGCCGACCCTCAGGACCCGCAGAGACCGATCGTTTCCAGCCTGGCCCAGGCTGACGTGATGCTCGGTTTTTACTTGAGCGCTCGCGCCGCCTGACCTGACTGGAAACAGCAACTTTCTTATTGATGCACTGGAGTTCCTTATGAACTTTCCCAGTCGTGGATGGCTGCGCGCACGTTAATTAACGCGCCGTCAGTATTCACTATTAAGGGTTGTCCAGACCTTATTTAAACCGATCGCAAAGTTCGCGGCTCGGCGTGCTTTCGCTCGCCTGTTATCAGGCAAGTATCGGGCATGTTGCGTCGAGAGTTGGCGACAGGAGTACCCACCATGAGCGCCGTAAAAAACACGCCACTGCAGCACAAAAAAGGCAGCGACGGCAGCACCCCCAAACTGTCGATGCGCGCCGCCCGTGAGGCCCGCAACGGCCTGTCCGCCACCCTGGCCAACGTGCGCGCCACCCAGGATGGCCTGACCGAGCTGGACGCCTCGGCACGCCTGCATCGCGAAGGCTACAACGAAGTGGCCCATGACAAGCCGCCTCACGCCCTCGTCCAGTTCCTGCAGGCACTGAACAATCCGTTTATCTATGTATTGCTGACCCTGGGCGGCATCAGTTTCATCACCGATTGCTGGCTGCCGATGCAGGACGGCGAAGCAGCCGACCCGACCAAGGTCATCATTATCATGACCATGGTGCTGCTCAGCAGCCTGCTGCGTTTCTGGCAGGAACACCGCTCGGCCAAGTCCGCCGAGGCGCTCAAGGCCATGGTGCGCACCACCGCCACGGTGCTGCGCCGCGAACAGGTAGGCGCCCAGCCGACCCTGCGCGAAGTGCCGATGCGCGAGCTGGTCGCCGGTGACATCGTGCACCTGTCGGCCGGCGACATGATCCCCGCCGATATCCGCCTGATCGAATCCCGCGACCTGTTTATCAGCCAGGCAGTGCTCACCGGTGAAGCCTTGCCGGTGGAAAAATACGACACCCTGGGCGATGTCACGCAAAAGTCCGCGTCCCCGTTGTCTGCCGACCAGGACAATCTGCTGGACCTGCCGAACATCTGCTTCATGGGCACCAATGTGGTCAGCGGCCGGGCGACAGCCGTGGTGGTCGCCACCGGGCCGCGCACGTATTTCGGCTCGCTGGCCAAGGCGATTGTCGGCTCAAGGGTGCAAACCGCGTTCGACCGTGGCGTGAACAGCGTCAGTTGGCTGCTGATCCGCTTCATGCTGGTGATGGTGCCGATTGTGTTCTTGCTCAACGGCTTCTCCAAAGGCGATTGGGGCGATGCCTTCCTGTTCGCCCTTGCCGTTGCCGTAGGCCTCACCCCGGAAATGCTGCCGATGATTGTCAGCGCCAATCTGGCCAAGGGCGCCACGGCCATGGCCCGACGCAAAGTGGTGGTCAAGCGCCTCAATGCGATCCAGAACTTCGGCTCGATGGATGTGCTGTGCACCGACAAGACCGGCACCCTGACCCAGGACAAGATTATCCTCGAGCATCACGTCAACGCCTGCGGCCAGCGCGATGATGCGGTGCTGTCCCTGGCCTGGCTCAACAGCTTTCACCAGAGCGGCATGAAGAACTTGATGGACCAGGCCGTGGTGCAGTTCGCTGCGCAGAATCCCAGGTTCGAAGTGCCGTTTGCCTACAGCAAGGTCGATGAGTTGCCGTTCGATTTCGTCCGCCGGCGCCTGTCGATCATGGTCAAGGACGCCGCCGGCGATCATCTGCTGGTGTGCAAGGGCGCCGTGGAAGAGATGCTGAGCATTTCCACCCACACCCTGGAAAACGGCGCCGCCGTACCGCTGGATGAGCGCCGCCGCGAGCAGTTGCTGGCGATCGCTAATGACTACAACCAAGACGGCTTTCGCGTACTGGTCGTCGCCACCCGCACTATCCCTGCAGCGCTGGCGCGCCAGCAGTACACCACCGCCGATGAACGCAACCTGGTGATCCATGGCTTCCTGACGTTCCTTGATCCACCTAAGGAAACCGCCGGCCCGGCGATTGCAGCGCTGCAACAAATCGGTGTGGCGGTCAAAGTGCTGACCGGCGACAACCCGGTCGTGACCAGCAAGATCTGCCGCCAGGTCGGCCTCGAACCCGGTCAACCGCTGCTGGGGCCGCAAATCGAAGCGATGGACGACGCGACGCTGCTGCGCTGCGTGGAACAACGCACGGTATTTGCCAAGCTCACGCCGCTGCAGAAATCGCGGGTGCTCAAGGCGCTGCAAGCCAACGGCCACACCGTCGGTTTCCTCGGCGACGGGATCAACGATGCGCCCGCCCTGCGCGATGCCGACGTGGGCATTTCGGTGGACAGCGGCACGGATATCGCCAAGGAGTCGGCCGATATCATCCTGCTGGAAAAGAGCCTGATGGTGCTCGAAGAAGGCGTGCTCAAAGGCCGCGAGACCTTCGGCAATATCATGAAGTACCTGAACATGACCGCCAGCTCCAACTTCGGCAACGTGTTCTCGGTGCTGGTGGCGAGTGCGTTCATTCCGTTCATGCCGATGCTGGCGATTCACCTGTTGCTGCAAAACCTGATGTACGACATCTCCCAGCTGGCCCTGCCGTGGGACAAGATGGACAAGGAATACCTGGCCAAGCCGCGTAAATGGGATGCGAAGAACATCGGCCGCTTCATGATCTGGATCGGACCAACCTCATCGATCTTCGACATCACCACCTTTGCCCTGATGTGGTACGTGTTCTCGGCCAACAGCGTGGAAATGCAGACCCTGTTCCAGTCCGGCTGGTTTATCGAGGGCCTGCTCTCGCAAACCCTGGTGGTGCATATGCTGCGCACCCGCAAGATCCCGTTCTTCCAGAGCACGGCCGCCTGGCCGGTATTGATGATGACCTGCATCGTCATTGCCCTGGGCATCTACGTACCGTTCTCGCCCCTGGGCACCCTGGTGGGCCTGCAACCGCTGCCGCTGGCGTACTTCCCATGGCTGGTGGGCACCCTGCTCGCCTACTGCTGCGTCGCCCAACTGATGAAGACGATCTACATCCGCCGCTTCAAGCAGTGGTACTGACCCCCTCCGTTCAAACGGTGAAGGCCGCCCGGCCCTCACCGTGCAACACAAGGATTTACTCATGCGCGTGTTGATCTGTGCAGGTCGGCATTACGCCGACAGCAAAAAGTCCCGCCAGGTGCTGGACGCTTACCACCGCCTGCGCCCGGTGCAGGTGCTGATCCATGGCGGCAACCAGTTCCTGGGCAGCGACATCGAGGAATGGGCCCGCGAAAACGCGATTGACGTGGTGCGCTATCCGCCGAATTGGCAACGCCACGGCAAGCAGGCGGAACGCCAGCGCAACCACTTCATGCTGGCCGACAGCCGCCCCGACGTGATCATCGCCCTGCCGGGTGGTGATGACACCTCGGAGCTGGTCTGCCAGGCCAAAGCCAGCGGCATTTCGGTGCTGAGCGTAGAAAACTGAAATTCAAGCGAGGTGCATCATGCACAACCCTCACAAACCAAAGCAGGCGGACGGGTTTGCCAAATACCGCGCGCGTCACTCGCGCCCCGCACGTCCCAGCCTGCTGCTGTTGCCGCCGGCCAGGCGCCGGGCGCTGCAGCGCAATCTGATATTTATCGGGGTGAGCCTGGGCGTTGTCCTGCTCATGGTGTTTTTTGCGAAGGCTCATGCGGCAGGCGGCGCCTATGTGGTCGACGATGGCGCCATCAATGCCCCGGGCGAATGTAATGTCGACGCCTGGTACACCGCCAACCGGCACGCTGGCGGTACCCATAACGAAACGCTGTCGCCGGCCTGTACGTTCAACGAGATGCAATCGGTGCAGTGGGGAACGGCATTGTCGCGCGCAACTGCCGAGGGCAAGGGCGAGACTCAAATCAGTCCGCAAGTGAAGGTAGAGGTGCTGTCGCGGGACGATTGGGGGCTTGAACTGGCGGTTGCCGCCGGGGCGCACTTTGCCCTGGACAGGCAGCACACATTCGATGGTGCTGACTTCAACCTGCCGTTGACGTGGCAAGCCCTGGACGCGTTACGCCTGAATCTGAATGCTGGCTGGACTCATGCCTACCACGATGGCGACCAGCAGCACCGGCTGACCTGGGGCACGGGGTTTGAATATCGCGTGGCCGAGGTTCTTACGCTGCTCGCCGAGCGCTACGGCCAGGAAGGCGGCGATCAGGCCTGGCAGGCCGGGCCGCGATTCCACGTCGGCAAGCGTGTCGACGTGGACCTGGTACTCGGGCGCAGCCTGATCGGTGAGCTTGACCAGTGGCTGACCACGGCGGCAACCCTGAGATTTTAGGCCTTGCCCTGTTGCTCCAGGTGCAGTTGCAACTGCGGATCGATGTGCAGCTGCCCCGCCAGGTCGTCCAGGTAATTGCGCTCTGCATCCTGCTGGTCATCGACCAACAGGACACTGGCCAGATACACCTCGGCCGCCACCGCCGGGTCTGCGGCAAACTCGGCGAAATCCGCAGCATCCAGCGGCTTGGCGACTTCAGCGTCGAGCCACTGCTGCAATTGCGGGTCGTCAGTATGCTTGCCCAGCTCATTGGAAATCAGCTGCTGCTCTTTTTCATCAATGTGGCCGTCGGCCTTGGCGGCAGCGATCAGTGCGCGCAGCACTGCATGGCTGTGCGCTTCGACTTGCGCGCCCGAGAGCTGGTCGGCCGTCTGGAACGCTGGTTGTGCCTGGCTCGCCTGCTGGCTCTGCCAGGCCTGATACGCTTTGTAGGCCATCATCCCGAGAGACGCCAACGCGGCATAGTTCATCCCACCCGCGCGCCCTTGTGTTGGACGCGTAGCCGCGCCACCGCCCAGCATGCCGCCGAGCCCACCCAACAAATCGCCGAGGCCGCCGCCCGAAGCATTACCGGCGCGGTTGCCCTTGAGCAGTCCTCCAAGCACCCCGCCCAAACCGCCGCCCTGCCCTGCGCCGCGCAACAATTGCTCCAGTAAATCGCCGGTATTCATGGTGTCGCCCTCCCAGGCGCGTAGTGGCGTTAATCAACCTTAGTCCGCCCTTGATGGAACACCATGACCGCCGGGCGGGCAAGCTTTATGATGGCGCCACAACAACCTCAAGGGAGAACCCAGGTGAATCGCATCGAGCACATCGGGTTGATGGCCAACTACAATCAATGGATGAATCGCAAGGTCTATGAGGCTGCCGGCACCCTCACAGACGGGGCGTTGACTGCGGACTGCCAGGCATTTTTCGGCTCGATCCTCGGCACCCTCAATCACCTGGCACTGGGCGACACCGTCTGGCTCAAACGCTTTGCCCAGCACCCGGCGGGATTCAGCGCGTTGGCGCCCTTGAACGCCATCGCCACACCCGGCGACCTCAGGCAATTGGCGTTCGCAGACATCCGTGAACTCTCGGGCCATCGGGCCTGGCTGGATCAACTCATCCTGAATTGGGCCCACAGCTTGCGCGACGCCCACCTGGACCTGCGATTGAGTTATCACACCATGGACGGCGTAGCGTCTGAAAAACCGTTTTTCGGCCTGCTGATGCATTTCTTCAACCACCAGACCCATCATCGCGGCCAGGTCACCACATTATTGAGTCAAGCCGGCGTGGACGTGGGTGATACCGACCTGCTCGCGCTGATTGACTGAGCGGAGCCTGCCCCGCAGCGTAGATCACTGATCTGGCAGGTTTTTTCAGACCTGTGTTTGTGCAGGAAAGGATGCATCGAGGTTGCACCGAAGCGTCTGGATCTATATATTCGCAACCCTGCTGCACCGCGCTACCGCCCGAATGGCGAAACTGGTAGACGCATGGGACTTAAAATCCCCCGCTCGTAAGGGCGTCCCGGTTCGATTCCGGGTTCGGGCACCATAGATATCAAGGGCTTGCCGGGGAAACCTGGGCAGGCCCTTATCTTTTGTGCTCCGCGATGATTAGACCCACATAACCCGTCTCGCTAATTAATCCAGGAACCGCTCTGCACCCGCGTCTGATGCAAGCAAGCTGAACTGGTGGAGGCTTAAAAACTTGCCCTCCTTCAGCTCAACGTCACGAAGCGTTCCTTCAAGGTGAAACCCAAGTTTTTTCAAAAGCGCGCAGCTGGGCTCGTTATCGGGCTCTACGTCTGCGTGGATACGATGGAGGCCCATATTGCGCAAGCCGTACCGCACAACTGACGGCAGAGCTTCAGTCAAAAGGCCTTGTCGCCAGTGCTCTGGCATCAACCAATAGCCGATTTCAGCCTTGCGGTGCTTGTGGCACCAATCATTCAGGCCGCATGCTCCGATCATTGCGTCATCGGTCTTCAGGGCGATAGCCCACCACATTCCTGTCTTCTGCACGAATATGTGCTCAAACCACCTCATCTGCTCATCGGTAGCAGCCAGGCTTGTATAGGAAACACCGTACTGAGCGACCACACGGGGATCCGACAGTCCCGCGTAAACAGAGGCAACATCCCCAGGACGGACTTTTCTCAGCTTGATTCTCCTGAGCGAGAATTCTGGAAATTCTTCAGACAATTTATGGCTCACTTTTTTCTGACGCGGCTCCATGCCGGTTTCCCGTAATACCCATATCACTACACCGTCTCGCTAATCAAAAGCGCTTTCTCCACAAACTCTCCATCAACCCTTGGGCAAAAGCACACATTGGGTAAGTACCATTGCATCCGCTGCGGGGCATCCGCCATTTGCAACGATAACGCTTAAAACCCAACTATCAGCATGCGGACAAAACCCTACCTCTGCGCTCAGAAGATCCATCCCTATTGAAGAAATAAAATAACCATACAGAACCGCAACCTACGATGCGGTTCTTGCAATTAAGCACATGCCCCTAAAGCTTCGAACGGCCATTTACTACCAGGTGAAGAACATCAAGCCTTTTATCAGACTTAGAACAAGTAGGACTAGGTTGGCTCTTTCGCTAATAGTGCTATTGGTGCTTGCCGGTTGCTCCGTGGCGCCGCTGCCTCCGCTGAACCCGGCGCCGCCTGACGCATGGCGTAATTCACGCGCCTATACCGCGCCTGCACACCCGGAGTTCAAGCAATGGTGGCATGCGTTCGGTGATCCCGAGCTGGACGCATTGGTGATTCGCGCCTTACAGAAAAACCTGGATGTTGCCGAGGCAACAGAGCGATTACGGGCAACACGAATACTCAGTCAGCGCGCGCAGTCGCCCTATTTGCCCGCACTGGGAATAAAAACCACCGATGCCGTCAGCCCTGACACCAGCACGTCTTACTTGCTCCTGGGGCTCGACGCACAATGGGAACTCCCGTTGTTTGGGGCAAAACAGAGTGCCGATCGTCTTGCCCATGGCCATGAAGCGCTGATGACGGGCGACTTACGCACGGTACGCGTGTCATTGGTCGCAGAAGTGAGCAGTCGTTGGCTCGAACTGCGCGCGGCGCAGCAGCTTGAAGCCACTTTGAGCGCCATTGAGCAAGTGCAACGTAAAAAGCTGGAATTATTGCTTGTCCGCGAGCACCTGAATCTCACCGCCTCGACTGAAATTGCAAAGGCGCGGGCCGAACTGGCGCGTTGCGCAATGGCGCTGAATGCACCACGACAAACCATAAACCGAAGCGCGCAACAGTTAGCGCTACTGGTCGGACAAAGCGAGCCGGATCCGCTGTGGCTGCAGCCCGGCCCCCCACCCAAACTGGGGCCTTGGCAGCTGACCAGCTTACCGGCTGACCTATTGCGAACGCGGCCTGAGATCAGTATTGCCGAAGCTCAGGTACTCATTGCCGCTGGCGAACTGGGTATGAGTCGGGCCGATATCTATCCGCGTATCAGTTTAGGTGCGTCATTGCAGTGGTCGGTCAATATTGCCAGCAACCGCAAACGAACACGCAGTGGCGACAGCATCTTCTCGGCCGGACCTGGGATAAGTATCCCGTTGTTCGACTGGGGTCAGCGATTGGCCAATGCACAGGCCAAGGACCATCAACTGCAGGCCGCGGTCCTGGCCTATCAACAATCCGTATTACAGGGCGTCGCTGAAACCGAAACCGCGCTGGGAGACCTCGAACAGTTGCGTGTGTATGAACAGTCGTCCCTGCACGCGTTAACCGAATCTCAAGCTTACCTTGACGCGCTGGAGCAACGCGCTCGATTGGGTTTACTGAGTGAACTGGACATCGACGATGCCCGGATTGAGAAGCTGAACGCCCAGCAACAGGTGGCTCGCGCCAACGCCGAGCGAGGTTTGGCCTACATCACGTTGTACAAAGCATTAGGCGGTGCGCCATTGCCGGCAGATACCCTGAAGGACATTGACTGATGGTTGCCCTTGCGCGTCAAACGCTCCTCTACGAATGGCGCCGGTTCCTTCCCGCGATTATTGCGGTGGGTTTTGCCGGATTGCTGCAATTGCTTCAAGTGGGACTGGTGACGGGAATCTTCAGTAGCGCCAGCGTTTATATCACCCGCTCCGCCGCCGATGTCTGGGTGGGATTCCCAGGCACTCAAAGCGTCAACCTGGGCCGAACGATAGACGCCGGCGTGGAGATGCGGCTGCGCATGGATCCCGACATCACCAGGGTTGAACAATTTCAATGGCTGGATGCCGATTGGCGAGGCGCACGCGATACCGGCGGTGTCTCGGTATTTGTCTCTGGTATTGAGACAGGGCCACGTGGATTGATGTTTCAGCAACTACTGTCTACGCCGCTACGCGCGCTTTTGAACGAGCCGGGAGCCGTCATCGTCGACCGCGCCGACCTGGTCACCCTGGGCGTCAATCTGGGGGACGTGGCCACCATTAACGGCCGTCGCGTGCACGTCGTGGGCATCACCGGCGGACTGCGGGCGTTGGGGGGTGTGAATGTGCTGACGTCGTTGTCCACCGCCCGGCTACTCGATACCGCCATCGCCAGTGACCGCACCACCTACCTGGTGGCCAAAGTGCGCGATCCGGCCCAGGCGGATGCGGTTGCCGGTCGTCTCGAAGGGGCGACGGCGTTCGGCAGCTACGCGGTCTGGACTGCAGAGCAATTTGCTCATCGCTCACAGATGTATTGGATTTTCGACACCGGGGCCGGGGCTGGGGTGTTGTTCATGGCCGCCATCGTATTTTTGGTCGGTGCGGTCATTACCAGCCAAACCCTGGTGGCCGCCGTGGCCGGTTCCATTCGTGAGTACGCGACCTTGAACGCGCTTGGCGTCGGCGTCAACGCGCTGCGCAAAGTGGTGATGGAGCAAGCGTTCTGGGTCGGGGCGATCGGCCTGCTGGGCAGCAGCATCCTGGCTTGCGGATTGTTCGCCATCGCCTGGCATTTCAACGTTCCCGTGGAAATTTCACCCGCTGCGGTGGGGGCTTGCCTGCTGCTAAGCATGATTCTGGCGCTGGTATCCGGACTGGCAGCCATTCGAACCTTACGTCAAGCCGATCCGGCGAGTCTTCTGAGATAGGCCTTATGAAACCGTTAAGATCAGCAATTCCAGCCACACTTCAGGCAAGCAATATTCGCAAATCCTTTATAGCGGGTGGCGTGACTACGCCTGTGCTGCATGATGTCAATCTGGCGATAAGGCCAGGCGAGCTGACGTTGATCTCAGGACCGTCCGGCTGTGGCAAGAGTACGTTACTGGCAATTCTCAGCGGCTTGCAACGGCCGGAACAAGGCCGCGTTAGCGCGCTGGGGCATGACCTTGGGAAACTGGATACCCATGAGCTGGAAAAATTTCGCCTGCAACACACGGGATTTATTTTCCAGGGTTTCAATCTGTTTCCTGCCTTGAATGCGCTGCAACAGGTCGAGCTGCCCCTGAGCTACCTCGGTCTCTCGGCCAAGGACGTCACCAGACGTGCTACCCAAGCCTTGGAAGACGTTGGCCTGGGGCCGCGCATGCACCTGCGTCCTTCCGAGTTGTCCGGCGGTGAAAAGCAGCGCGTCGCCATTGCGCGAGCCGTGGCAAAGGAACCTGAACTGCTGTTCGCCGACGAACCCACCAGCGCATTGGATGCGGCCAACGGCCAGATCATTATCGACATACTGCACAAGATTGCGCGCAATCGAGGCACAACGGTGTTGTGCGTAAGCCATGACCCACGACTGATAAATCATAGCGACCGTGTCTTGACCATTGAAGACGGTCGAATCCTGGCTGACCACGCCTCTTTCTCCCACGCAATCAACATCGTCAGTAAAAAGGAACATGTGTTATGAATCCGGGTTCGTTTCGGCCATTGCTGGCACTGGTTCTCGCCCTGGGTCTTACCGGCTGCGGTATGGAAGACACCTCTTCAGGCGCAGTGCCTGCCGCCCCTCCCTACCTGGCCATCGCGCGCGGCCGTCTCGATGTTGAAGGCGGGGTCTTGAAGCTTGGCACGCAGCGAGAGGGTGTCGTGAAAAAAATCTGGGTAAGCGAGGGCGATCAGGTACGTAAAGGCCAATTGCTAGCCTCCCTGGACAGCGAACTTGCGCAACTGGCCGTCAGTGCGGCGCAGGCCGAGCAACAACAACTCGAGGTTCGCGCCAAGCAATTGGCCAGACACTTCAAGGCCGCTGATCTAAAGGCCAAACGGTTGACGACCGCTGCAAGCGTCGGGGCCGGCGATCAACAGAGTGCTGACGATGCGCGTGAAGCTGCGCAGCAGTTGCACGATCGAATTGAAGATAATGACGCGGACGCAGCCGTCACCAAGAGAAAACTGGCCAGTGCGCGCTATGAACTGGAACAGCGCAATATTGTTTCACCCGCGGATGCGCAGATTGTTCGTAGTTTTGTTCAACTGGGCGCGTCTCTCTCCGCGTCATCAGGACCCGCATTCATATTATTGCCCACTACAGAGCGCATCATACGGGCCGAGTTGAACGAGTCATTTATCGGCATCGTTGTCCCGGGTATGAAGGCACAAGTCACCGATGATACCGGCAGCGGACTACCGGCCATATCTGCCCATGTACTGCGTGTCAGCCCTGTGTTTGGTAATAGCACGCTTGAGGACGATCCGCAGACACGCGGTAATCTGCGTACCGTCGAATGCATATTGGTGCTCGATCAGGCGGTGCCCGCTTCCGTACGTATAGGACAAAGGATGTTGGTACATTTTGGCGTTGATCGCAGCCAGCGCAAACGCTTCCATAGCCCTTTTCCCGCTGATGCGGAATAACGCACTCGCTTCTGCCTGCGGCATGTCGCTTGTGCGCCAACGCCGCTACGCAGGCTTCCCGATATTGAGCGCCTACATCCAGCTGGAGGTCCATATCACACGGCCCATAATGTCAATATCATTGACCTGAGCCTTTGTTAGGAGCACATCACGGTATGCCTTGTTTTCATTAATGATGCATGCCGAACCGTCCGAAAGTCGCTGCAACCGCTTGGCATACAACTGGTCGTTCAAACGAATCACATAGAGGGCATCGGCATCGAGCTGGTTGCGTTCCAGGTCAATCATTACGATATCGCCCGCATTCAATATTCCAGCCATCGAATCACCCATTACTGGAATCGCTAAAAGCTGCTGCGGGCACAGTTTCTGTTTGTGCAATGAGTCGGCGGGGAACGCAAGGTGGGTGAGAACGTTTGCGCTGAGATTCCCTGGACCCTTACGGCCACGCAAAACAGGCTCGTAAAGTGGAATATAGACGTAGGCGTCATTATCCCCACTGCCTGCTCCATTTTGATCGGGCTGACTCTCCTTACAGCCCCCACCCGCCAACCAATCAAGTGATACGTTGGCGACGACAGCCATTTTCCAGGCCCTTTCAATATTAGGTACAACCCGTCCTTTTAGATAACTGTATAGCGAACTGTTAGCAATTCCGCATTTATTTGAAAATGCGTGGGGTGTTTCATCGCCCAGCGCTTTTTTCAAGCGTGCGCTGAACCCGCCAAATTCTTTGACAGCGCCGTCACCAGGAGGAATGCTCAAACGTTGTGAGTTGTGATCCAGGGATACCATACTGCTTGATTGCTGGATAACGTGCGGGGCTCCCTTCCCCGCCAACCAATCAAGCGAGACATTGGCCGTGACGGCCATTTTCCAGGCTTTTTCCAGACTCGGGACAGATTCACCACTCAAATATTTGCGCAACAAGGGTTCGGAAATACCACTTTTCTTCGCGAATGAATAGATTGTTTCACCGCCAATCGCCTGTCTAAGCCGCTGATTAAAACCATCAAATTTCATTCTATCGACCTGTGCCAACTTGCCTCTGCGCACCCTGACTCAACCGTTATTGCCAACATCCAGATCGATTCAGCGCCGGGTTTTCAGGGGCTCTTTATATATAACGCATGCTCCATGAACAATGCCAAGACCGTGTGGAGAAACGATGGAGTTTTGATGGAGATTTAACCACGCTACTATTTTCGGATACTCCGAACATCATTACCGCCCGCCACGTTAGTTTCAAAATCCACACTACCTACACATAACGTCGAATGAATCCCAACTCTTTTAGTTGAACATTCCATTCGAGCGCCACGGCCTTGAGCCTGGCAATATTTTTAATGAGGTTATTCAGGTATGTCTTTTAGATCCAGGCGACCGTGTCCCTTATGGATCGGGCTTTTTATGTTCGCCTTAACCGGGTGTCACCCCGAGGGGCAAGTCGCCGACGACGTGCCTATCCCACAGGTTTCCGTAATGCCCCTTGAACCCGCTTCCATAAAAGTCAGCGAGGTACTGCCTGGCCGTGTTTCGGCAGTTCGCACTGCCGACATTCGCGCGCAGATCAGCGGCATCGTGAACAAGCGTCTATTTGATCAGGGCGTTGAAGTGACTGCCGGCACGGCCTTGTTTCAGATTAACCCGGCCCCCTTCAAAGCCGAAGTCGATAGCGCTGCAGCGCTGGTGCTCAAAGCGCAGGCTGCATTGAAACGCGCACGTATCCAGGCCGAACGGCTTTCGCCTTTGATGCACGCCGAGGCAGTCAGCCGCCAAGTCTACGACGACGCCATATCACTGCGCGATCAGGCTGAGGCGGATGTCGCCCAGTCCAAGGCAACCCTGGCTCGACGCCGGCTGGACCTGAGGTTCGCGACAGTCGACGCGCCGATTGCCGGACGCATTGACCAGACCCTGGTGAGCGAAGGCGCGCTTGTGTCATCAACTGACAGCGC
The DNA here is from genome assembly GCF_900004965.1 of Pseudomonas sp. 44 R 15. Taxonomy (NCBI): domain Bacteria; kingdom Pseudomonadati; phylum Pseudomonadota; class Gammaproteobacteria; order Pseudomonadales; family Pseudomonadaceae; genus Pseudomonas; species Pseudomonas sp. 44 R 15. The sequence continues at coordinate 7,305 of NZ_CVTU01000041.1, read as the reverse complement.
ACCGATGGCGAGAATCCAGCAGATTGACCAAGTGTATGTCGATGTTCGTCAAACCGCATCGACACTGCGCTCGCTGCGTGAATCACTCAGCGCCCAGGACGGTCAACGCGCGCCTGGCTTGCCCGTAGAGATTCTCGACAGTTCCGGCAACCCCACCGGCCTCAACGGCAGCATCCTGTTCTCCGGGATTAATGTAGATGCAGGTACCGGAGACGTGTTGCTCCGCATACTGGTCGACAACCCCCATCGCCAGCTGCTGCCAGGCCTGTTTGTACAAGCGCGGGTGCCACTGGCCGATTATCCGCAGGCGCTGAGCGTACCGCAGCAAGCCGTACTGCGTAGCGGCGGCCAGGCACGCGTGTGGGTGATAGATGCCAAGGAGCAGGCACACGCTGTCGCAATCGAACTGGGGGAACTGGTCGATCGCCGCTACCGCGTCGTGTCCGGGCTCAGCGCTGGACAGCTCGTTGTCATCGAGGGTCTGGAGCGCCTGACCGAAAACGCGCAAGTCAGCGCCGCCTCCTGGCAGGCGAATGCCGCTGCGCTCCCACTCAACGCCACTGCGCGTTAGGCAGAGAACCCCCTCATGTCTCAGTTTTTCATCAATCGCCCGGTGTTCGCCTGGGTGATCGCGTTGTTCATTGTATTGTTCGGCCTTATTGCCATTCCGCAACTACCGATCGCGCGTTACCCCTCGGTAGCGCCTCCGTCAGTCAGCCTGACGGCCAGTTATCCGGGGGCTTCGCCGCAAACGCTTAACGACTCGGTCGTCAGCCTGATTGAGCGTGAACTATCAGGCGTGAAGAATCTGCTGTACTTCGAATCCGCTGTCGACGCATCGGGCACCGCGCAGATCAGCGCCACTTTTGTGCCTGGCACCAACCCCGAAATGGCCCAGATCGATGTACAAAATCGCGTCAAGGCGGTCGAAACACGCCTGCCGCAGGTGGTGCGTCAGAACGGCATGCAGGTCGAGTCGGCGGCGTCGGGTTTTCTGATGATGATCGGCATGACATCGCCCGACTTGCGCTTCGGTGAACTCGCCCTCAACGATTACCTGGCGCGCAACGTGGTGCAGGAGCTACGACGGATCAAAGGCGTGGGTCGCGTGCAGTTATTCGGCGCTGAACAGGCCATGCGTATTTGGGTGGAGCCGGCCAAGCTGACGGCGTTCGGCTTGACCATGAGTGATGTGGCCCAGGCGGTCGAGCAGCAGAATGCGCAGATCGCCCCGGGTAGATTGGGTGACGAACCCACACTGCCCGGCCAGCGCCTGACGATCCCGTTGACCGTGCAAGGGCAGCTATCAACCCCGGAGCAGTTTGCGGCTATCGTACTGCGCGCCAATGTGGACGGTTCAAAAGTGCTGATTGGCGACGTAGCGCGTGTCGAGCTGGGTGCGCAATCCTACGCATTCTCCAATCGAGAAAACGGCAAGGTCGCGACCAGCGCCGCCATTCAGCTGGCGCCAGGCGCAAACGCCGTGCGCACCGCCCAGGCGGTGCGCGACAGATTGGCCGAGCTCGCACCCAGCATGCCGACAGGCATGTCGTACTCCATCCCCTTCGACACAGCACCCTTCGTCAAGGTCTCTATCGAGAAGGTCGTGTATACCTTGCTCGAAGCCATGGTCCTTGTATTTCTGGTGATGTACCTGTTCCTGCAAAAAGTACGTTACACGTTGATTCCCGCCATCGTTGCACCCATCGCCCTGCTCGGCACCTTCGCCGTGATGTTGCTGGCGGGGTTCTCGATCAACGCATTGACCATGTTTGGCATGGTGCTGGCCATTGGCATCATTGTCGATGATGCCATCGTCGTGGTGGAAAACGTGGAACGCCTGATGGCTACCCAGGGGTTATCGCCAAGAGCGGCGACGTCCCAGGCCATGAAGGAAATCAGCAGTGCGGTGATCGGGATCACCCTGGTGCTCACGGCGGTGTTCATACCCATGGCATTCGGCACCGGGTCCGTCGGCGTCATCTACCAGCAATTCACCCTGTCCATGGTGGTATCGATCCTGTTCTCGGCGCTGCTGGCGTTGACCCTGACGCCCGCGCTTTGCGCAACGCTGCTACGCCCGGTCACGCCTGGTCATTACGACAAGCGCGGCTTTTTCGGTGCGTTCAACCGAGCCTTCGAGCGACTCACTGGCCGCTACAGCGAGCGCGTAGGCCAAATGGTCGGGCGCAGCGGCAGGATGATGCTGATTTTTGCGGCGATATGCGCCGTATTGGCCGTTGCCATGGCGCAGTTGCCCTCCTCGTTTCTGCCTGAGGAGGATCAGGGTTATTTCATGACATCGATCCAGTTGCCAACCGGCGCAACCAGCGAGCGCACATTGGATGTGGTCAAGGCGTTCGAAGCCCATGTGGCGTCACGTCCGGCGCTTGCCGCCAACCTGGTGGTGCAGGGCTTCAGCTTCGCAGGTTCCGGCCCCAACACGGCCATGGCGTTCACCATGCTCAAGGACTGGAATCAACGCAATGGTGCGACAGCGAGCAATGAGGCCGCGCTGGCCCAGAGCGCGATGACCGACAGTGTCGAAGGCACCACGATGAGCCTGATGCCGCCGCCGATAGATGACCTGGGCACGTCGTCCGGCTACACCTTTTTTCTACAGGATCGGGCAAATCGTGGAGAGCAAGCGCTCCTGGCGGCCCAGGCGCAACTGCTGAAACTGGCCGCGCAGGACACGCTCGTCAGCGGCGTTTACGCCGATGGCCTGCCACCTGGCGAGAGCGTCCGACTGGAGATTGATCGGCAGAAGGCCGAATCAATGGGCCTGTCGTTCGCCGCCGTGAACAGCACGTTGTCTTCGGCCATGGGCTCACTCTACGTCAACGACTTTCCCAACGCAGGACGCCTGCAATCCGTCATTTTGCAAGCCGATGCCGCTGCGCGTATGCAATTGGAAGACGTACTGAGCCTGCGTGTACGCAACTCGACAAATGGCATGGTGCCGTTGCGCGAAGTGGTGACGCCGGTGTGGACCGAGTCCCCCCAGCAAATGATGCGCTTCCAGGGTTTCCCGGCGGTGCGCATTACCGGTGGCGCTGCCGAGGGTGTCTCAAGCGGAGCGGCGATGGCGCAAATGGAGCGCCTGGTCGCGCAGTTGCCCCAGGGCTTCGCTGTGGCGTGGACAGGCCAATCGCTACAGGAAAAACAGTCGGCAGCGCAGGCGCCGTTGTTGATGTTGTTGTCAGCGCTGGTGGTTTTCCTGGTGCTCGCCGCATTGTACGAAAGCTGGTCGATTCCGCTTTCAGTGGTGCTGGTGGTGCCATTGGGCCTGCTCGGGGCAGTCGCCGCAGTGATGCTGCGAGGCTTGCCCAACGATGTATTTTTCAAGGTCGGGATGATCACAATCATCGGTTTGTCGGCGAAAAATGCCATCTTGATCGTAGAGTTCGCGCGCCAGTTGCATGCTGAAGGCAGAACGTTGATCGACGCGGCAGTCACCGCCTCTCGGCTACGCCTGCGCCCGATTCTGATGACGTCCATGGCCTTCACTCTCGGCGTTGTCCCCCTGATGCTCGCCTCGGGCGCCAGCGCGGAAACCCAGCATGCAATCGGCACTGGCGTATTCGGCGGGATGCTCAGTGGCACCTTGCTGGCGGTGTTCTTTGTGCCCGCGTTCTTCGTCTTCGTAATCGGCAGCCAGGAACGCTTCGAGGCATGGCGTGCACGCCGCTCCAAAAGCACCTCAACCATGACCCCGGAAAATTAAACATGCGCCTGTTGGTTTGCTTGTCCCTGGCTGGCTGCCTGTCCGCCTGTGTGCTGACGCCCAAGCTGGACAGTCCGGCGCTGCCCGTTCCTTCGCACTTTCCACTGCAGGAAGGGGCCGCGATGAAGTCAGGCGCTTCGTTGACGGCTGCAGCCCTGGGCTGGCGAACGATGTTCGGCGATCTGCGTTTGCAGCGGTTGATTGACCTGGCGCTGCAGAACAACCGTGATCTGCGTCTGGCTACGCTGAATGTCGAAGCCGCCCGGGCCATGTCACAGATTCAAATCGCCGGACGTTTTCCTTCCGTGTCCGCCGATGCAAGCGCCACTCGCGAGCGGGCCGCAGGCGTGAGCGGCCAGGGCAGCGAAAATCGCCAAGTCACTCAGCAGGTGGGTGTGAACGTGGGCATCAATGCGTTCGAGCTGGATCTATTCGGACGTGTACGGGCACTTTCCGATGCCGCGCTGGCACGCTACTTCGCCAGTGAAAATGGCCGTGACGCTGCTCAGATCATCCTGGTGAGTGCCGTTGCCGAGACGTATTTCGCACAGCAACTGGCCCGTGAGCAGTGCCAACTGGCCGAGCGCACACTCGCGGATTGGCGAGTGTCCCTGGAACTGGCTCGCCTGATGAAGACGTCGATGCAGAGCAGTGAGTTGGACGTCGCCCAGGCCGAAAACCAGGTCGCACTGGCCGAAGCCGACTTGCAGGCACGTCAGCGTACGCTTGCCAAGGCCGGCAACGCCCTGCAATTGATTGTCGGCAGCGAGCTGCCCAACGATCTGCCCTCGGCACTGCCGCTGGAACGGCAACCCGTCATCGCACGACTGCCCGCCGAACTGCGGGCTGACGTGCTCTTGACGCGTCCCGATGTGCGCCAGGCCGAACAACACCTTATCGCCAGCAACGCCAATATCGGCGCCGCGCGTGCGGCGTTCTTTCCGCGAATTTCACTGACCGCCTCTTTTGGTTATGCCAGCTCATCAATCGGGGATTTGTTCGACCCCTCGCGGCAGGTCTGGAGATTCGTGCCTCAGGTGACCCAACCGCTGTTCCAGGCCGGGCAGCTGCGCGCCGAACTGGACCTGGCCAAGGTGCGTAAATCCGAAGCCATTGCCCTCTATGAGCGCACCATCCAGACGGCTTTTCGGGAGGTCGCGGACGCCTTGGCCGGTACAGCGACATTCGATAGACAAATCGAAGCGCAACTACGTGCCGTAAAGACCGCGGAACGCCGCCTTGGGCTGTCAACCCTGCGCTATCAGGCGGGGCTGGATGGCAGGCTGGAGCTGCTGGACGCACAGCGCCTGCTCTACGCCGCACGCCAGGCGTTGTTGGAGTTGCGACGTGACGATATCGTCAACACAGTCGCGCTGTACAAGTCTCTGGGAGGGGGTTTGCAGGACCGCAGCGGCGCGGCTATTGCCGCGCCGAAGGGTTGAGCTGACACGAGAAGGGGTTGAGCAGATTCGAGAAACCATGGGCATGAACGCAAGGAGGCGTTGACGCAAAACGTCAACGCCTGCCCTGACTGCACCAGCCCTCAATGACGACTCAGACGACTCAGAACGTCGCCCACACAATGAACTGCATGTAGGTGTTGGTTGAGGCGTCGCCGCTCTGCCGGCCACCGTTGCCCAGCCACTTCTCCGGTTTGTAGAAGCCAATCAGCGGCGACAGCGTGATGTTCTCCGTGACCGCCCAATCGACAAAAAAATCGACCTCCTGCGCAGCGAAGTCCAACTCATGGCGACGGGACAGCTGGTGATAGTTGAACGCCATCGCATTAAGGGTCAACTTCTCGGTCGGCTTGACCGAGAGGAGCACGTCGTGGATCTCCATATTCGAGGTTACGGAGCCCGCGTAATTAAGCCCGATTTCTCCCTGCAGGCGCTTGCGATAACCGCCCTGGAACAGGAAGTCCCAGCCTTCGGAATAGCGCGAATAACGATAGCTGACGGTCGGTTGCCATGGCTTGTCGACGAAGGTGTAACCCGCGTCGAAGAACATCGCCCGCTGCGAGCCCGAACGCTTTTCCTGACGGGCCACTTCGAACGCAAAATCGGCGTTCTCGATCCCGGCATTGCCCTGTCCACGGATGCTGTAGACGTTCATGCCCTTGCGCTCAGCCCGATCTCCGAAGGCGTATTTCTCTTCCACATCCAGGCCGTGCACGTAGGTCGAACCGATAGAACCTGGACTTTTGCGCTTTTCAAAAGTGAGCCGCCGTCAGGGCGGAACCCTAAGTGGCCGTTACCGCAGCAACGGATATGTACTCGACTGATCCAGCATCCTGGTCGGCCCAGAGGCCGCCATCGGGGGCAAGCTGAACTGGCCTAATGCTCCCGGACACCTCTTAAGGGCGATATGATTCGCCCAATCAGGAGGTTTCATGCAAGAGCGAAAGACCTACACCCGCGAGTTCAAGCAACGTGCTGTAAGCATGGTACTTGATGATAACTGCTCAGTTCCTGACGTCTGTGCGTCGATGGAGGTTGGCCCCACGGCTCTGCGCCGTTGGATTGAGCAGGTTCGCAAAGAGCGTCAGAAAGGGCAGCCAGTGGCAGGTACTAAGGCAATCAGCGATGAACAGCGAGAGCTTCAACAGCTGCGAGCCAAGGTCAAGCGCCTGGAGACCGAGGCTGAAATCTTAAAAAAGGCTACGGCTCTCTTGATGTCGGATCCCGATCGTTTTTCCTGATCGAGGAGCTGAGAGAGTCGAGTTCGTATCCGATCTGCCTGCTTTGCAGTGCGCTGGGCGTTTCCCGCAGCGCGTTTTATGACTGGCTTAAGCGTCGCTCAGTGCCGAATACCAAGCGTGACGCGCTCAGAGCAAAAGTTGCGCAATTGCATGACGAAAGCCGGGGAAGTGCAGGCGCGCGGATGATCTCTCAGCACTTGAAAGCCCAGCAGATCAAGGTGGGACGGCATCTGGCCGGAAAACTCATGGCGGAGGCAAATCTGGCCAGCAGACAGCGCCGCCGCCATCAGTATCGCTCTAGAGGCGTCGAAGCATTTGTGGCCAAGAATCTGCTCGAGCGTAACTTCGAGCCAACCGCAATCAATCAGGCCTGGTGCGGCGACGTTACCAGCCTGATGGTTGGTAAACGTTGGTATCACTTGGCAGCGGTCATTGATCTGTTCGCCCGCCGAATCGTTGGCTGGGCGTTTTCCCTGATCAACGACGCCAACCTGGTTAGCAAGGCGCTGAGAATGGCGGTGGAGGTTCGAGGCAAACATGCAGGCTTGATGTTTCATTCGGATCAAGGCAGCCAATACACCAGCCAGCTCTTTCAGTCCGAGCTGCTGGAGCATGGAATAACGCAAAGCATGAGCCGCAGAGGGCAATGCTGGGACAACGCGCCAACAGAGCGTTTCTTCGGGACGCTTAAATCAGAGTGGGTGCCCAATAAGGGCTACACCACAGTTGAAGAAGCCAGGCGGGATATGACCAGCTTCTTCATGCGATACAACCGAATCAGGCTCCACAGCTACAACAACTACCTGTCGCCAATAGCCATGGAGCAAAAAGCGGCATAAACACCGTAATCGGTGTCCGGGATTACTTGACCAGTTCA
>NZ_CVTU01000043.1:0-7688 GCF_900004965.1 Pseudomonas sp. 44 R 15 | reverse complement strand
GCCAGGGTGCCATCGAGCTTCACGCCCACACCGGCTTCGGTGCCCACCAGTTTGATCGCGCCGGCGTACATGCCGCCCAGGGCCGACGAGTCGATCGCAAGCTCGGGTTTGGCGCTGCCGTCATCGGCGCGGGCGGTGGTTTTCAGGCTTTGTGCATCGACGTCGTTGCGCCCGGCGATGACGTTGAGTTCGCGGGCGTTGATTTGTGCATTGATCTTGGCCGAGCGGGTGATGATGTCGAAGCGGTCGACGTTGCTGGCGTTCAGGCCTTCGCCATCGATGGTCACGGCGCCGCCATCGACCTGGTAGCTTTTCAGCTGGCCGGTGGGGTCGATGATGGGTTTGCCGGTGGTGAGGGTGACGTTGGGCGTGTTGATGAAGCCGCAACCGGCGCAGGTCACGCCGTACGGGTTGGCCACGATGACCTTGGCCGACTGCCCCGCCACTTCGGTATAACCGCGCAACTGACTGGCGCTGCCGCCGTTGACTTCGTTAAGAATGACGCTGGCCGCGCCGCCCTTGAGGTTGGGGTTGCCGACAATGATCCCGCCCAGTTGGGTGTTTTGCAGCGCGCCGTTGGCGTTGTTGAGAATCACGCCGTTGGGGCCGACGTTGTACTGCTGGAACTGGTTATGGGACAAGCCTGCGCCGTTGGGCGTGGCGATGTTCACCACCGGCACGCCATTGCCCGCCGCGCCCACAGTGGTACCCGGCGCACTGACCACGATGCCCTCGGCCTGGGCCAGCAGCGGTTGCCAGAACAGTGCGTTGGCGAGGATCAACGCCAGCCCGCGTTTGGGCAGGCCGAAGAACGCGTTTCGCGGTTTCAGGGTGGCGGAAGGTTGGCGGGCCAGGAAGGCAAATTGTCGAACGTCCATTTTCAGTTTCTCGCTGCGGCGCAACGTTGAATTACAGGAAGAAATCCAGGCGGAAGTAGATCGGCGCTTCGCGCTCGGTGACGACTCCGGGTCTTTCCAGCGAGTTGGCAAAGGTCACGCTGGTGCTGACGTTCTTGCCTCGGGCGAACAGCTCCAGGGAGTTGCTGGACACGCGGCCATGAACGTTGTCGTTGTAGCGGTCGTTGCGGATCACGCCCTGGTCGTAGCCGACGCTGGCGCCGTATTCGAAGAAGGCCGGGCGCATCCAGTCGAGGGTCACCGGGCGCGCCCAGCGCACTTCGTTGCGCCAGTAGCCGCCGCTGTCGCCGGTCAGCAACTGGTCCTTGAAACCGCGCACCGAAGCCGAGCCGCCGAGGCTCATGCGCTGGGGCGAGAACAGCGGGTCTTCACTGCGTTGACCGGTGGCCAGGCTGCTGAAGCTGAACGACTCGCCCCACAGACTGAACGGTTGCAGGTAGCTGACGGTGGCGGTGTATTTGCGGTAGCGCGAGTTCGGCTGGCGGCGGCCGAAGGCGTCGCGCTCTTCCTGGGACTGGGCGTCGAGCAGGCCGATGCCGTTTTGCATGCCCAGGTCCAGGTTGACGAAGGCCGTGCCGATACGCCGACCGTGGTTGACGCCCAATTGCAGTTCGCTGAGGCGGTTGCTGCTGGGCGCAGTGCGCACGTCGAGGATGTAGTTGTTGGTGCGCAGGTGCGCGAGGCCGACGTTGACCGAGGTCTTGCTCACGTCGTCGCGGTGGATCACTCGTTCGGCGCGCAGTTGGTGGTTCTGGTTGTCGCCGTCCTGCTTGTATTTGAAGTCGTCGGTCACGCCGAAGGTGCGGTAGTCGCTCTCGCTGTAGGTGTAGCTGAAGTTCCACCAGCCCCAAGGCACGTTGTAATAGAGCATGGTGTTTTTCGAGGTTTTTTGGTGGTCGCTGATGGCGTCATGGCCGCCGCGCAGAATCAACTGGTCGCCCAGGCCCAGCGGGCTGTCCCATTCAAGGCCGGCGCCCCATTGCTGTTCGCCGGTGCTTTTCTGGCCGTCGTTATTGCGCGACAGGCTGGCGCGCCAGGGCTTTTGCGCGGTGTTCTTGACCACCACGTCGCTGCCGCCGACTTGCTTGCCGGGGGTCAGTTCCATTTGCGCCTGTTTGGACGGCAGGCGGTTGAGCTGGTCCACCAGTTGCTCGATTTCACGCAGGTTCAGCGCTTCGCCGACCTTGCCGGGAAACGCCATGGCCAGTTCGCGTTCGGTCACGGTGCTGCCTTCGGCGCTGCGCAAGGCTTCGAGCTTGCCTTCCACCACCAGCACTTGCAGGTGGCCAGTGGACAGGTCCTGCTGCGGCAGGTAGGCGCGGCTGGTGACGCGGCCTTTGCCGAGGTAGTAGTCGGTGATGGCCTTGAGCAGGTCGTTGAGCTGGGACACGCCCAGGCATTGGCCGACGTAGGGCTTGAGCAGGCGCTCGCGCTCGGAGGCCGGCAGGCTGTCGGCGCCTTTGAGTTCGATGTCTTTGATCGGGAAGCAACGGGTGTCGGCGGGCGTTGCGGGGGCCTGAGGCTTGTCCGCTTTGCCGGGCAGGTCCTTGAGTTCTTCAAGGCGCCGCTGTTGCTCTTCGAGCAGGCGGTTCTGCCGATCGCGGATCAGGTCCTGGTCCCCGGGCGTGGGGGCGGCGAATGCGCTGTTCAGCGTGAAGAAAGTCAGCAGGCAGACGCCCAGCAGCCGAGTCCATGGCAGGAGCAAGTACATGTTCGATCCGTCGATTTACAAAGGGCGGCAAATTAACATCGAAGCATGCGTCATGCCAATATCCCGACTGCTTTATCGGCAGGCGCCTTAAAAACAACTAACCGACTGATTTTTAAATAAAATCTTATTAAGCATCGGTATCTTGCCTGGCGATTCCGATAGACGGTAGCAATGATCTAACTGATGAGTAACGGTAACGCGCCGAGCGTCGCTTCAGATGCTTTCTAAAAAGGGCTTCTCAGTTGAGCAGAAACACCATCAACGCATTGTCATTCAACCGCCCCTGAAAGCTCGGCGCCAACGGCTCGACCGGCGACCCCTTCAACAGCGCCGCGTCCTTGCGCGCCACAATCACCCAGGATGGCCGGGGCAATGTGGCGAGCTTTTCCAGTTCGTTACGCCCGACGAAAAACGGCTGTTCATCGTGGTCCAGGTTCATCATGTAGCGCACCGCCCAGGTGTCCCGGCCCAGGTCGACAAATACCAGAGGGCCCGGCTGCGCATCCCGCAACGCCTCCACCTGGCTGACAAACTCCCGCGTATCGAACTGAAGATCCTTGGCCGGCTCGATGACGGTGACCAGCAGCAACCACTGCGCCGCCAGGGCGATCATGCTCAGCCACACCAACCGCCCGGCCCGACGCCACGCCAACAGCGCCGCCACTTGCATCAGCACAAGCACGCCGATCAATAACGGCATCGAAACATCAGGCCAATAGCCGTGCTTGTGCCAGGCATACCGACACGCAAACACCACCACCACGCACAGCGCCGGCAGCGCGACGACGAGCCCCTCGTAGCAGCGGCGCACGCCAACGAGCCAGCCTTGCGCCTGAAGCAGCCCGTAGGCCGCCACAGCAGCAAACATCGGCACCATGGGCAGGATGTAATAGGCACGCTTGAAGTGCGGTACTGACAGGCCGAGCAAAATCATCAAGCCGCACGCGCCGAGGCGTATCAGCAACTGCATATCATCATTGACCCAGCGCTGCGCCCAGCGATGACGCAGCGCGATCAACGTCGCCAGGGCCAACGGCACCACCGGGAAATACCGGTACAAACTCAGCTGAAAGTAGAAGTAAAACGGCTCGCCGGACTCATCCAGCCGCCCGCCGACCTGCATCCTGAACACCTCATCGGCAAAGGCATCGCCCCCGCTGATTCGGGCGAGCTTCATCAGCACCCACCAGCACGCCACCAGCATCAACAAGCCGACCACGCCGTGAACCAACACCTGCCTGACCCGCTCCCCCGGCCGACCCAGCACCCAGTACACACATGTCACGCCACACACCTCGATCAACCCCAGCGGCCCACGAATCGCGAAGGCCAGGATAAACAGGGGGAAAACTACGAGTTGCCTGAACCGTGAGCCCAGCCGCTCGCCACTGTGCAGCAGGTAGAAACTGCCGACGCACAGCAGCGCAACCATCTGGTCCAGGCACACCGAGCGCGACTTTTCGAGCAGTTGGGTGGTGAGCAGAGTCAGCAGCACCGTCAGTAATGCCCAAGGCCGGCTGGCCGGTGCGAGCAGGCGATAGATCAGGGCAACGACCCCCGCCGAAGCGAGCGCGGTGGGCAGCACATTCGCCAGATGGTTCGGCGCGTCAAACAGCCGGGCGAAGACAAAACTGAAGAACGTCGCGGTGCCGGGGTAATCCGCGTACGGCTGGCCGTAGGTGGTAGGGAAAAGACTCGCGCCGTGGCGAAACATTTCCTGCAGGAACAACGCCCATCGTCCGTCGAAGCCTTGGGGCTGCTGATCCCAGATACCCAGGGTGAACAGCAACAAGGCGATCAGAAAGATGCCCAGTGACTCCAGGCGAAAGCGGCTGCGATGATCCATCGGGTGACCTGTCAGGTGGGAAGCGCGGGCTTATGGTGCCGACCACCCCCCTGAACAGCGTCTGAACGAACCTGCACATTCATGCATTACCGACTGGCGCGCCATACCAGGGCCGGGATCAGGCGGATGTAGATCAACTGCGCAACCAGTTCGACCAATGTTTGCAGGATGACCGCCGTCGCGGCCAAACCGCGCACTCCGTCAGGCAACGCCAGCGCCAGGGGCAACACCACCAGGGAATTGCGGGTGGATGCGCTGAACGTCACCGCACGCGCCGTTGCCGCCGGCAGCGCGAACACCCGCGCGGCCAACATCCCCATCAGCGGCGCCAGCAGCGCGAAGCCTGCGTAGATGGGCAGCACCGGCACAAGCAGGCGGATATCCCGAATCACTGATGTGATCTGCGATCCGATCACTACAAACAGCACGAGGGCCATCGCCGGCACCGGCAACCAGGCCCAGGCGCTGTTCCACCGGTTGATCAGCAGTGATCGTCGCGCGTAAAAAGCCGTCAACGCGGCCAGCAGCATCGGCAGCGCGATCAACAACAGGAACGCTTCGATAAACGGCGCGACCGCGATCACCACCTCCGAGTGCGCTCCCAGTATCAACCCCAGGTACACCGGCAGCAGGGCCAATTGCACCAGTAACAGTAACGGCGTGGCCGCCAGCATCAACCGCGAATCACCTTTGCCGATGTGGGTAAACACCACCACGTAATCGATACACGGCGTCAGCAATACCAGCAACGCGCCCACCAACAGCGCAGGGTGCTCCAACAGGCCACGGGTCAGCGCCCATACCAGCAAGGGCACCAGGATGAAATTGGCCAGCAGCAACGCCAGCATAAAGCGCCGGCTACCCCAGCCACGGCGCAGTTCGAGAAAAGGGATTTGCAGGAACATCGCGTACATCAATACCGCGATGGCGGGCGTGACCAGTGCGCCAAGCCCCTGAGCAAAAGACGGCGCAAATGCACCACAGAGCGCGGCCAGCAGGGTGGCGGCAAAATAGAGGGGAATCTGATTGTGCTCAAGGGTGTCGCGGGTCATGAAGACGCTCTGGCAGGTGGCGAAGGCCAAGCCTATTCATCTATTGCCCGGTGGTCGAGTTGGATGTGCGAGCAAACCTGCTTGGGATTTCCCCCAACCTGCGCTTCAATACCTGCCCCAACCCCAAGGACGTTACGCCCATGGCCTCGCCAAACAAGCAGCAAAAACGCGCCCAGCGGGCAAAAACCAAGGCCAAGCAAAACCGTACCCAGCGCGCCGTCGCCACCAAGCCGGATGCGTTCGCCGGCGACGACAGCCGAATCGACCTTGAGTCAGTGGACTTGACCGAGCTGTTCGTGGAGATGCGCACGGCGGGAGAAATCAGCCAGCAGGCGCTGTGTGCGGTATTCCTGGCGCACCCGCTGCTGGCGCTGGTGCTGGAACAGGAAGGCGAAGAGGAAGCGACCGACTTTATCCTGGCCGCGCTGATTGAATATCGGCAATGGGCCACTGACAGCGATGACGAGACCGCCGCATTGGCATGGATCGAATCGCCGCAGTTCCAGGCGGACTACGTCGCCGCATCCCAAGCGCTGGCAAACTCAGCAGACTGACACATACAAATGTGGGAGGGGGCTTGCCCCCGATGGCAGTGGGTCAGTCACCTATTTGTCAACTGACCCACCGCTATCGGGGGCAAGCCCCCTCCCACATTTTGATCTACATTTTGTCAGTTCAGTACGGGAGCGCCGGCTCTCTGGGCCTTGCGACGACTGGCTACAAACAGCCCCGCCAACACCACCAGCAAGCTCAGAACGCCCGTCGCGATGATTTCGACCCGATGGGCCTCCTGGAACAGTTCACCCGCTGCCAGACATTGGCATGGATCGAATCGCCGCATCCCAAGCGCTGACGAATTCAGCATACTGACACAGACAAATGTGGGAGGGGGCTTGCCCCCGATGGCAGTGTGAGGTGGTCAACTTTTTCCGGACACCTCAATCGGTGTTTTCAGGCTGTTTGCCGCTCGTACTGATTGGGCGGCAAATAGTCTAACGATGAATGCATTCGTCGTTCATTGTAGAACCGCACAATGTAATCCGTGACGTCCCTGATTGCTTCATCATGATTGGCATAGTCCTTCCTCCAAACACGCTCCATCTTCAGGTTCAAGAAGAAACGTTCCATGACTGCGTTGTCCCAGCAGTTGCCCTTGCGGCTCATGCTGCAGCGCAAGCCATGTCGTGTCAGCATGGCTTGGTAAGTAGCGCCTGCATACTGGCTGCCCCGATCTGAGTGCGCGATCAGACCCGGTTTAGGCTGCCTCTGTGTGATGGCTAGTTGCATAGCACTGCACACCAACTCTGCGCGCATATGCGGAGCCATGGACCAGCCTACGATCTTGCGTGAATACAAATCCATGACAGCCGCCAAGTACAGCCAGCCGCTTCGAGTGCGAATATAAGTGATGTCAGCAACCCATGATTGGTTGATCTGCTCGGGGTTAAACTGGCGGTTGAGCAGGTTCTCAGCTACCGGGAAATTATGATTACTGTTGGTGGTATGAACGAACTTGCGCTTCCAGATCGGGCGTAAATCCTGTTGTTTCATCAGCCGACGGACCTTGTGCCGCCCAATGGATACGCCATCGCTACGCAGTGCTTTCATCACCCGACGACTGCCATAACAGTGCTCATTGGTCATGAACGTAGCTTTGACCTGAGCTGCAACCGGACAGACAGCTTTTGGCTTAAAAGACCGCTGACGAGCTTCATAGAACCCCGAACGGCTGATCCGCAAAACCCGGCAGATACGTATTACCGGGTAGGCCTTGCATTGCATTTGGTGAACCAATTGGTGGATCACTTCAATTCGCGGGCAAAGAAGGCCGTAGCTTTTTTTAATATATCGTTGTCAGTCTTCAGCTCGCGGATCTGCTGCTCAAGCTGACGAATACGCTGTTGCTCGCTGGTTAACGGTTTACCAATCCCTGTACCACCTAACTGCTCGGCTTGGTACTGCTGGACCCAGCGGCGCACGGCAGTGTCACTCAAGTCTAAATCGGTACAAACGGAGTTCACGCTCAGGCCTTGGTCAACAATCATCTTGCAGACTCTTAGCTTGAAAGCGGCGTCGAATTTTCTGTACTTCTTGGTCATGGAATACTCCTCAATAGGTGTAGTTTCACCTATTGAGGTGTCCGGGACTATTAGACCAGCTCA
>NZ_CVTU01000090.1:417871-420015 GCF_900004965.1 Pseudomonas sp. 44 R 15 | reverse complement strand
CGGGGCGGTCTTTTGATTCCGGTGCTTGCCAGCTTCGTCCTGGCCCCCATGGACCCCAAAGCGCCGGATGTTGAAAACGTGCTTGGGGATTTGCGCAATTGCCTGAACACCTTCGACGCGTGGGCCGACAGCTTTTTCAGTGGCTCGGCACTGGAAGTCGAGCAGGTGTTCAAGGTCGGTGACGACGTCGCACTGGTCGCGCCGATCTCTTCCGACACGCCCAGTCGCACCGTCGCTCAATGCAAGGCCCAGGGTGGGCTGACCCTGGTGCATCTGTTCGAGAGCACCCGCTTCGTCCCTATCGGCAACACGCCGGTCACGCTGCAAGCCATTGCACCGGACGGCACGCCCATTGGCGCGCCGCTGCACCGCACCATCGGCCCCAGCGGCTGGCTTGAAGTCCCTGAGTGCACCCGCGATCAGCAGTACCGAGTCACTTTCTACCCCAATGTTTCCAAAGATCACGTCAAGGCGCTGTATACGTCCTACCAGTCGGTCATCGCCGGGCTGGAAGCGGATCTGCGCAAGCAGTGGCGCGAGCGCTTCGAGCCTCAATGGGCCGATTTTGCCAAAGCCCCGCCCTTCAAGCGCAGCGCGAAACAGGGTG
Organism: Pseudomonas sp. 44 R 15; assembly: GCF_900004965.1. Classification (NCBI taxonomy): domain Bacteria; kingdom Pseudomonadati; phylum Pseudomonadota; class Gammaproteobacteria; order Pseudomonadales; family Pseudomonadaceae; genus Pseudomonas; species Pseudomonas sp. 44 R 15. Next base: position 419,408 of record NZ_CVTU01000090.1, on the reverse strand, counting down.
CGGCCTTTGCAAGCGGGATTGGCAAGGCGTTTTACAACCTGTGGGACAACATCACCGAGCTGTACGACCTGTTGGCGAATCTCAAGTCCAACAGCGAAAAGTTGCTGCAGTACCTTTCCCAGGCCGAACTGGACCAGTTACTCAAACTGGGTAAAGACACGCTCGCCCAAGGCTTTCTGGTGCTCAGTGACGAGCCGCTGCTGTTTATCTATTTGTCAGCAATGGTGGCCTGGATACGCCTGCTGCCGCCGCCCGAGATGTACGAACTGCTGGGTGAGATCACTGGCGAAGTCTTGATCAACCTGCTGCTGATATGGGCCACGCGGGGGATGGGGGTGCAGCTTCGGCTGGGGGCTCAGGTGTTGAGTTCTATCAAGTCCGGGCGGGCGCGGGCGTTGTTGGAGTTGCTAGCCAGGCAGGTGCCGGGGCCTGGGCTGGAAACTCACGTGCAGGCGGCCAAGCCTCTGTTGCTGAACAGTGCGGCGACGCCGATCAAGGCAGTGCCGGTAGCGCCGTTGAAGGCGGGCGAACATCTGGTTTCGAATCCGGTGCCGATGGTGCGCAACAAAACGCAGCGCACCGCATTGGTCCGCCAGGAGTCGGTGGATGATGTGCCGGCCGTGGCGTCCAACCCGAAGGGCGATGCGGCGGCTTCTGCGGACAAGACCGTTACTCACGGTTGCCCCGTATCGATGGTCACCGGCGAGGAACTGCTGACCCTGACCGACGGCGCGCTGGATGGGATCTTGCCGTTCGAGTGGACGCGCTTGTACCGCACCAGTGCGGTCGACGTGGATTGCGGGTTGGGGTTTGGCTGGAGTCATGCGCTGGCGCATCGGCTTGTAGTTTCAGGCGATTCGGTGGTGTGGACCGACCATGAGAATCGCTCGACCACCCTGCCCTTGCCGACGGCGGCTCGACCGGCGATTACCAATAGCCTGGCGGAAGCTGCGATCTACTTGGGGTCTGCGCCTGACGAGTTGGTGCTGGCCCAGGCTTCTCGGTTCTATCACTTTTGCGACGGCGTGCTGACGGCGATCAGCAATGCGTATGCCAACCGATTGCACATTTTCCGGGATCGGTTGGGGCGTATTGAGCGACTGGATAACGGTGCCGGGCGCTCTTTGCTCTTGCGCTACGCGCTGGGTCGGATTGTGGCGGTGGACTACCAGGTTCATCGCGCCAAAGGCCATGAACCCTTCGTGTGGGTGACCGAGCAGAACGTCGTTTCCTACGCCTACGACGATGCTGGACGACTGGTGTCGGCGACCAATGCCGTCGGTGAACGCGAGGTTTATCGGTACGACGAACAGCACGTCATTCTTGAGCGGCAGTTGGCCGGTGGGGCGAGTTTCTTTTGGGCGTGGGAAAGGTCTGGTAAAGCAGCACGCTGTGTCCGGCACTGGGCCAGCTTTTCGCAGATGGACACGCGCTATGTATGGGGCGATGACGGCAGCGTCAACGTGCACAACGCCGATGGCAGCCAGGAAGTGTACGTGCATGACGACCGGGCGCGACTGGTACAGCGCATCGATCC
>NZ_CVTU01000090.1:411172-417821 GCF_900004965.1 Pseudomonas sp. 44 R 15 | reverse complement strand
ACAATGGTTTCGTACGGGTCGTGCGGCGTGGTGAGGCGGTTTGGAAATACGAGCGTAATGAGCAAGGCGATGTCATCCGCAGGATTGATCCGGAGGGCAACGCGACCGACTACAGCTACGACAAGCGCGGGCAACTGACTGGGGTCTGGTATCCCGACAACAGTTGTCATCGGCTGGTGTGGAATGAGCGTGGGCAGCTTGTTGAAGAACAGCTGCCCAATGGCGGCATCAAGCGCTATCGCTATGACGATCTGGGCCGGCAAGTGTCGCGTGAGGATGAGCACGGCGCGCTGACTCAGTATCAATGGGACGCTGTAGGACGCTTGACTCGCTGGGTACTGCCGGACGGCGCTACGCGGGAATTCAGCTACAACCCCTACGGAAAAATCATCGCCGAACGCGATGAACTCGGCCATCTCACCCGCTACGAATACGCCGACGGCCTGCACCTGATCAGCCGCCGCATCAACGCCGACGGTACTCAGGTCAAGTACCGCTACGACAACGCTCGATTGCTGCTGACTGCCATCGAAAACGAAGTCGGCGAAACCTATCGACTGGACTACCACCCCAACGGCCTGATCCGACAGGAAACCGGCTTCGACGGCCAACGCACCGCCTACGCCTACGACCTCAACGGCAACCTGCTGGAAAAGACCGAACACGGCGACGACGGCAGTCAGCTTGTTACCCGTTACGAGCGCGACCACGCCGGTCGCCTTGTAAGAAAAACTCTGCCCGATGGCAACACGGTCGACTACATCTACGACCGCCAAGGCAACCTCCTCAGTGTCGAAGACGGCCAATGGGCGCTGGCCTACGAGTACGACAAACAAAACCGCCTCACTGCTGAGCACCAGGGCTGGGGCACCTTGCGCTATGGCTATGACGCCTGTGGCCAACTTCAGCATTTACGCCTGCCGGATAATAACCGTCTGACCTTCAACCACGACAAAGGCGGCCACCTGGCCACCGTCGAGCTGAATGGCGCACTGCTGACCTCCCACCTGTTCCACGCCGGCCGCGAACACCAACGCCAACAAGGCCAACTGCTCAGCCACTACCACTACGACGACCAAAACCGCCTGCACGCCCACGCCGTCACCCAGCAAGGAAACCACCTTTACCAACGCCAATACGACTACGACAGAGCCGGCAACCTCGCCCGCCTGCTCGACACCCGCAAAGGCGAACACCGTTACTGCTACGACCCACTCCAGCGCCTGACCCGCGCCGATCATTCACAGGATGTGCAGGAGCGTTTCGGCCACGACCCCGCCGGTAATTTACTCATGCAGGACAGGCCGGGGCCGGACATCCTGGCGGGCAATCGTCTGATGATCCAAGGCGATCACCATTACGACTATGACGCTTTTGGAAATCTAATAAGAGAACGGCGTGGCAAGGGCCAGCAACTGGTCACCGAGTACCGCTACGACTGCCAGCACCGGCTGATCGGCGTCACCCAACCCAACGGCCAAACCGCAAGCTATCGCTATGACCCGTTTGGTCGACGCATCAGCAAAACCATCGAAGAGAAAACCACAGAGTTCTTCTGGCAAGGCGACAAGCTGATCGCCGAACACCATGCCGATCGCCATCGCAGCTACCTCTACGAACCCGACAGCTTCCGTCCGCTGGCACTGCTGGAAGGCTTCGGCCCAGAAGAGACCAAGCCCTACCACTACCAACTCGACCACCTCGGCACACCGCAGGAACTTACAACGCCCGACGGCGACATCGTCTGGTCCGCCCACTACCGCGCCTACGGCGAAATCAGCCGCCTCGACGTCGGCAAAATCGACAACCCGCTGCGCTTCCAGGGTCAGTACCACGACCAGGAAAGCGGCCTGCACTACAACCGGCATCGCTACTACAATCCGGATATTGGCCGCTACCTGACCTCAGATCCGGTAAAGCTGGCCGGTGGGATCAATGCCTACCAGTACGTGCCCAATCCTACGGGTTGGGTGGATCCATTAGGGTTAGCTTGTGTACCCACAGATTGTCCGCAGTCCCAAAATGGAAAGACTTGGAAGTTCAACTCTGATGTCGATCTGGACTGGCGCAAAAAAAACGGTAGTAATTACGAGCAAATGCGTAGAGGTTTGGACGAGGCCTTCCGCAGAGCAGGCATACCCAAGGATGAGTACAGCGTATCCAAATGGGGCAAGGACCAACATGGGAAGTCATTTCCGACCGAATGGCGCGTACAAAAAGGCACAAATAGAGGGGCAGAGGTGAATATTGACGACCCCACCCTTGTTCCAAGCAAAGAAGGTCCGAAATCGCCTCATATTGGTTATCAAACTCCAGGCAAGAGAGCCGGCGGCGGCGCCATAAGAGGCCATATACTTCTAAAGCTGGTCCCCGTTAGCCGGTCTAAAATTGGTACCCCCTGATGAACTACCTAGAAGAGGAAATAGACGATGCCTGCGCAGCTATGGCCATCAATGCCAAAAAGCTTGGACCGGACGAACTCACAACGCTGATAAATGCTCTTACGAGAAGATTTTTCAAATTTCAGAGCAACGTGCTCGACCCCGTCGAACTGAACGAGAAAAGCACGGAACACAACCCTAGTTTCTGGAAGGAAATACAGTACCGCGCTCCCAAAAAGCACCTGATTTTTCTGGTGTTTGATTCAAGATATAGAGGTTGGGAAGTTGACGACGCGCAAACTATTACGTCGATTTTAGGTGAGACCTCTGGATACCCATTCTGGATTACGGATAGACAACTAACGTTCCTAGTACACATGGATGATCATGACTGTGTCATTTGGGCTTGAAGAGGTTCACCACACCTCCTCTATAACTCCAATAGCCAACCCCAATTCGCCGCCCCACCCTCTCCCGCCTAAACTCCCTCCAAGTTGTTTCAACGGACAGAGGATTCACCATCATGGGCAAACGTCACCCCAATCTCCCCGCCTGGCAATGGCGTCATTACCCACAAAACCATCAGCACCCGGCCAACCTGGCCTTGCACCTGATTGCCGTGCCGCTGTTCATCATCGGCTTCCTGTTGATCGTCTCGGGTGTGTTCAGCCTGAGCCTGGTCAGTGTCGCCATCGGCGTGATCGGGATCGTGGCGGGCCTGGCGTTGCAGCGTCACGGCCATAGCCTGGAAGCCCAGGCCAGTGAGCCGTTCAGCGACCGTAAGGACGCGGTGCAACGCCTGGTGGTCGAGCAGTTCGTGACGTTCCCGCACTTTGTGCTCAGCGGTGGCTGGTGGCGTGCCTGGCGCCAGCGCCACCCGCGTTGAGCGTCAGGCGAAGACCACTACGGTCTGGCGACTGAGGGCGATCAATTCGCCGGTCGGGCTCCAGAGCGCGGCGGCGGCGTGGCCATAGCCGTCGCGGGCGTGTTCGATGTTGACGTGGTATTGGCACCAGTCAAGGGTGGTCAGGTCGTGCAGTGGCTGGACCAACTCGATGGTCCAGGTCAGGGTGCTGCCCGGCGCTGGCTTATTGAGGTGCGGGAGCAACGCCGGGGGCCAGGCATCGACCAGTGCGAGGATATGCGCCTCGGTCAGCGGCTCTTCCTTCACATCCCCACGCAAACGCACCCACCCGCCCATTTCACGGGATTTATTGCCGGTAAACGGCAGGCCGCCGACGCTCCAGCGCATTGCCAGGTGTCGCATGAATTCGGGGGTGACGCCCTTGATATACGGCAGTTCCTGGCATTCATTCCAATGTTTGAACACCGGTGGCGGCTCGCTCGCCACGTCGATTTCCGACTGGCGGGCCGCACCGAAACTGGCCTGGACCAGGGTCGCCACTTCACCGTTCTGCACCACACGACCCAGCAATTGGCTGACGGCCTTGCCCTCGCGCAATACTTCAACTTCATAACTGGCCGGCACATCCGGCGCTACCGGGCCGACGAAGGTGATCGCCAGTGAGCGCAGCGGCCGGTCGGCCGGCACCTGCGCCCGCAAGGCCTCGTACTGCAAGGCGGCGACCAGACCACCAAACGTGGCGCGGCCCTGGGCCCATTCGGCGGGAATGGTGACATCCAGCGGATGGCTGCGAGCAGCGTCGAGCAAATCACTAAAGCGCATGGCGACCTCACATCAAGCAAATGATGAGGGGATCTTAACCATCCACCCCGCCAGGTACAGCGCCTATTCCGGCCAAAAGCCGGACCGGTTCAGAAACAATGGGCGCTGAGCTTGTCGAGCACACGGTCCGCCCGTGCCTCGGCCTTGACCACGCCGGCACGCCAGGTCGCAACGCAGGGCTGCAAGTCCGCCTGGTGCTCGGCCTGGAGCAGCCATTGCCAGCAATCATGCCAATCACCCAGAGCACCCTGCGCTTTTTTCAAACCGGCCACGGCGTTGGCCGGCAGCTTGTCCAATTCGGGATACGCTTCGGCCGCATAGCGCACACGCTTGATCAGCAAGCGCAAACGGTGGCGATCATGTTCTGGATCCTTGAGCGCGTGCTCAAGGGTTTTCCATTGCTTGGCCAGGCGTTTCTGGATGCGTGAGCGCAGGCCCTTGAGCAGTTTCTGGTGTTGGGATGCACGGATAAAGCGTGGAAACGCATCAAGGATCTGCAGCAGGTGGGCCAGCTCCGGGCTTTGCGCCACCTGGCGATAGGCCTCAGGCTGCAGGCGCAGACGACGCTCAGCCGCCTGCTGGTGCCCGTGCTGTTGCAAGTACGCCGCCAGCACTTCACGGTCACGCAGTGGGGTGGTCAATTGGCCGACCGTGCGGGCAGCGGATTCAAGCTGTTCGACACCCGGCAACCCGCGCAAGGGCCGCAACAGGCTGCGCAGGCGGCGCACCGTGGTGCGCAGATCATGCAGGGCTTCATCGTCGGTGACGGCAGCAAGACGAGCCTGGCAGCTCAGCAACCCTACTTCCAGGCCAATGACCTGAGCAACTAACTGATTGACCAGCGCTGACATCCTGCCCTCCCTTTGCGATGAAAAATGCTATGCGTGGCTGATCAACGCCCGGCGCGTGACTCACGAATATAGAAGCGCGCCTTCTCGGCCTTGTTGGAGCAGCCTTCGAACGCTTCGAATTGCTGCTGGGTCTTGGCCCCCGTCAACAGCGACAACGCCTTGGAGTAGCTGACGGTGCCGGCGAAGCCCTCGGCCTTGGCCAGGTCCAGTTCTTTCCAGGCGGCATCCAACTGCGACCCGCAGCTGTCGCGATACGCGGTCTTCCCGGCACAGCCCGCCAAGGCCAACAGGATCACAGGTACACACATCCAGGCTTTCATTGATGACACCTCAAAATATACAAAATCTGTCGTAGCCTGTAGACGTTGCCTACAGGGAAAAGTGCCTTGTCCCTAGCCTGAAATCAGTAGTACCTATTGCCAGAGCATACCCGAGCCTCGTAGCGATTCTGGAAAAATATTCTCAGGGCTCACCAAGGATTGAAGCGGCCCCCTGGATGGGTGCATTGTGGGCACCTGTTTTGCGAAGGGTCTGGTCATGAAAAAACGTGTTGCCTTGGTGTTGGGCTCCGGCGGGGCCAGGGGCTACGCCCATATCGGCGTGATCGAAGAAATCGAACGACGCGGCTACGACATCGCCTGTATTGCCGGCTGCTCGATGGGCGCCGTGGTCGGCGGAATCTATGCCGCCGGCAAGCTGGACGAGTATCGAAACTGGATCGAAAGCCTGGATTACCTCGACGTATTGCGCCTGGTGGATGTGAGCTTTCGCCTGGGCGCGATTCGCGGTGAAAAGGTGTTCGGGCAGATCCGCAAGATCGTCGGCGAAATCAATATCGAAGACCTGCGCATCCCCTACACCGCCGTGGCCACCGACCTCACCAACCAGCAGGAAATCTGGTTCCAGGAAGGTTGCCTGCACCAGGCCATGCGCGCCTCGGCAGCGATCCCCAGCCTGTTCACGCCGGTGATGCAAGGCAACCGCATGCTGGTGGACGGTGGTTTGCTCAACCCGTTGCCTATCGTGCCGGTGGTGTCGAGCCATTGCGACCTGATCATTGCGGTCAACCTCAACGCCACCAACCAGAAGCACTATCACCTGCCGGTGATCCAGCGCCCGCCGGCATTCAAAAGCCGCTTCAACAGCCTGGCCAAATCATTGGGCTCGCACCTGCCGTTTCGGCGTAAACAGGCCGAGCAACTGATGAAGCTCGAGCAGGAAGCCTTGCAGGCCCAGGCCGCCGAGATCAACCCATGGCTGGACTCGGCCGAGCCCGAATCCCAGCAACCCGCCGCCGCCCCGGAAAAAGCCGGCGCGCCGAAGTCGGCCACGGGCTCGTTCATCATCGACAATGTCGGACCCGCCTCACTGCTGGACCTGATCAACCAGAGTTTCGAAGTGATGCAAACGTCATTGGCACAATACAAAATCGCCGGTTACCCGCCGGATGTGCTGATCAACGTGCCAAAGCGAGTGTGCCGTTTTTTCGAGTTCTACAAGGCTCCGGAGTTGATCGCGCTGGGGCGGGAAATTGCCAGCGATACCTTGGATCGGTATGAGAGTGAGCAGGCCTGAAACTCTGGCTGTTATGGATGCCCTCATCGGGAACGTTGTAGGCCGTAGCAGCCAACGGTACCCACGATGCGAAGCGAGTCGCTCTTGATCTTGATCTGCTTTTGATCTCAGGCGCCCCGTTAAACCACGCTGGCCGAACGCAGGCTTGAATCCGT
>NZ_CVTU01000090.1:254793-411122 GCF_900004965.1 Pseudomonas sp. 44 R 15 | reverse complement strand
GAGCCCTTTGGTTACTTTGGGGCTTTTCCAAAGTGACCCGCCGTCAGGGCGGAACCCTAAGTGGCCGTTACCTAAATAATGGATATGTACTCGGCCCAATCCAACATCCCGGCCAGCCCAGAGGCCGCCATCGGGGGCAAGTCGAATCGTCGCACCGCCCCTCCCACATTTTGATCTGTGAATACATTCAAAGTGTGCGAGGCCGCTTCAGGCCCCGGCAAACTCAAGCACCCAGCAACCGATACCCCACCCCCACCTCAGTCACGATAAACCTCGGCTGCATCGGGTCATCCGCCAGCTTCTGGCGCAAATGCCCCACCACAATGCGCAGGTAGTGGCTGTCTTCGGTGTGGGTCGGCCCCCAGATGTTCTTGAGCAATTGCTGCTGGGTAATGACCCGCCCAGCATGCCGCGCCAGTTGCGCCAGCACCGCGTACTCCTTGCGGGTCAGTGCCACTTCGACGCCGTCGAGCAGAACACGGCGGTAGGCCAGGTCCACCGTCAGCGGGCCGAAACTCAACGCAGCCTCCTGAGTTTCCCCCGCCGGAGCCTGACGCAATAAGGCGCGCACACGGGCGAGGAACTCCTGGATACCGAACGGCTTGGTCACGTAGTCATTGGCGCCACCGTCAAGGGCTTGGACCTTCTGCGCTTCGCTGGCCCGCACCGAGAGCACCAATACCGGCACCGTCGACCACTCGCGAAACTCGCGCAGCACCTGCTGGCCGTCCATATCGGGCAGGCCCAGGTCAAGGACGAGCAAGTCCGGTTTGCTCAACGCCGCCTGAGCAAGGCCTTCGTTGCCGCTACCGGCTTCGATCACCTTATAGCCTTGGGAGGCCAGGCTGATGCGCAGGAATTTGCGGATCTGCGGTTCGTCATCAATGACGAGAATCGTCGAGGTCTGGCTCATGGTGTCTCAGTTAAAATCAATTAAAAACCAACCCATGCAGGAGCGAGCTTGCTCGCAAAAAACCTCTAGGCGCCGCGTACATTCAGGAAGCCATCTTTATCGTTAACGACCTTCGCGAGCAAGCTCGCTCCTACAGGTTTTGCTCCAGGGCAGGTTGTGTAGGCAATGGCAGGAACAAGGTAATACAGGTGCCCCGCCCTTCAATACCGTCGGCCACACTGATGTGCCCACCGTGCGCGCCGACCATGCCCTGGCAGATCGCCAACCCCAGGCCGGTGCCCTGCCCGCCGCGATCACCGCGCGCAGCGGTGTAGAACATATCGAAGATTTTTGCCCGTTCGTCCTCCGGAATTCCCGGCCCCTCATCGGCTACGGCAAAAAACACCTGGCCGTCCGACACACCGGCGCTCAACTGCAAGCGGCCCTGGGGCGGCGAAAAGCGCGCGGCGTTTTCCATGACATTGACCAGGGCCTGCTCGATCAACGCCGCATGCACATAGAGCAAGGGCAAGTCCGGCGGCACATCAGTGTCGACCTGCAAAGGCGCCAGCACGGCGCGAAGGCGGCCAAGGGCACTGCCGACGATATCCCCGGGCGACACCCAATCGCGCGCCAGCTTCAGCGCACCGTGGCCCAGGCGGGTCATGTCCAGCAGGTTCTGGATATAGCGGTCGAGGCGCTCGGCTTCATCACGGGTACCTTCGAGCAATTCGCGACGGTCCTCCAAGGGGATCGCCTCACCCAGCGCCAGCAGGCTGTCGATACTGCCGCGCATGGAGGTCAGCGGCGTACGCAAATCATGGGAGACGGAGGCGAGCAAGGCGCTGCGCAGTTGTTCGGTCTCACCGTGCAAACGCGCGGACTCCAATTCCTGCGCCAACTGCGCACGCGCCAACGCCTGGGCCAACGGCTGGCTCAATGCCGTGAGCAGGCGACGGCGTTGGCCACTCAACTCCATGCCGGCTTTCGCGCTGACGCCCAGCAAGCCCAAGGGGCCCTCTTCACCCGACAACGGCCACCACCACCAGCGTCCAAACGGCAAGGTGCCGGTGCCCATGCCTGCCGGTTGGTCGTGCTGCCAGGCCCAGTCGGCGGCGGCACGCTCGGCCTCGGTGAGGGTCAGCGGGCCACCAGTCTCGATCGTCCAACCGCCCTGGCCGTCGCGATTGACCAGGCACAGATCCAACTCATTCCAGCCTTGCAGGTGATGAGCCGCTGCACTGATGACCGCCTGGCGATCCGTGGCGGCGGTGAGCTTGCGTGACAGGTCGAGCAGCTCGCTGGTTTCTTCCTGGGTATCGCGCAGCGCCTGTAATTGCCGACGCTGGCGTGCGGCCAGGTTGCCGGTGAGCGCCGCCATCAACAGGAAAAACAACAGCGTCAGGACGTCCTCTTCACGCTGGATGGAAAAGGAGAAATTCGGTGGGATAAACAGAAAGTCGTAGGTCATGAACGACAACGCCGCACACACCAGCGAAGGCCCCAGGCTGCTGCGCACCGCCACCAGCAGCACCGCAGCGAGAAACACCAGCGAGATATTCGGCAACGGCAAAAGGCTGGACACGCCCCACGCCAGGCCGGCCGCAACCAGGGTGGCCACCACGGCCAGGGCATAATCGAACCAGCGCAGCCCACGCACATCCGGCAAGCGCGGCGCTGCTGGCCTATCGTCGCTGTCGAGCACGTTGATTTCCAGGCCCCGCGCATCGCGCAGCAAGCGTGCGGCGAGGCCGCCACCGAACAGCCGTCGGCGCCAGCGCATGCGCGACTGCCCCACCAATACCAGACTGGCGCGGCGCTCGGCGGCATGCTGGATCAACGTCCTGGCCACCTCGCCGGCCCGCAGCAACACCACCTCACCGCCCAGGCGTTCAGCCAGTTGCTGGGCATTCTGCAGGCGCAGCCGTGACTGTTCATCCCGCGCGCGGCCGTTGTCGACATGCACCAGGCTCCACGGCAAATGCCGCCGCTGGGCGACACGGCTGGCATGGCGCACCAGGCGTTCGGCTTGCGCATCGCCATCGACCCCCACCAGCAGGCGACCCCGCACCGCCGGCGCCGCTTGGCCGAGCTGGCGATATCCCTGGGCCAGATCGTCGTCGACATGGGCGGCAGCGGTCTGCATGGCCAGCTCGCGCAGGGCCATCAAGTTGGTCTGGGTGAAAAACGCATCGATGGCCGCACGCGCCTGTTCCGGCACATACACCTTGCCGTCGCGCAGGCGCTCGAGCAATTCGCGGGATGGCAGGTCGATCAGCAGCAGTTCGTCGGCCTCCTGCAGCACCCAGTCCGGCAGGGTTTCACGCACCTGCACGCCGGTGATGCCACGCACCTGGTCGTTGAGACTTTCCAGGTGCTGGACGTTGACCGTGGTGAACACGTTGATGCCGGCTGCGAGCAGTTCCTGGATGTCCTGCCAGCGCTTTTCATGACGGCTGCCGGGAGCGTTGCTATGGGCCAGTTCATCGACCAGCACCAGCTTGGGCCGGGCCGCGAGCAGGCCGTCGAGGTCCATTTCTTCAAGCATTACGCCCCGGTATTCGCTGCGCAACAACGGCTGTTGCGGCAAACCGCTGAGCAAGGCTTCGGTCTCGGCGCGGCCGTGGGTCTCGACCACCCCGGCGATCAGAGCCACACCCTGGCGCAGTTGAGTATGGGCAGCCTGGAGCATGGCGTAGGTCTTGCCTACACCGGGCGCGGCGCCAAGGAAAACTTTGAGCCGGCCACGGCCGTTGCGGGGCAGATCGGCTAGCAGGGCATCGGCGCGGCCGGAGTCGCTCATGCGCGGGGGTTCCTCAGGTGTTCAAAGTAGTCAGGTTCAATGAAGATCAAATGTGGGAGGGGGCTTGCTCCCGATAGCGGTGTGTCAGTAACAGCTATTTCAACTGAACCAGCGCTATCGGGAGCAAGCCCCCTCCCACAGGGGTCAGAGTGTTTCCAGGGCCATGTTCAGCGCCAGCACGTTGACTACGGGCGGGCCTACCAACGGGCTTTCGATGTGTTCATCCAACAGCCGCTGCAAGGTCGACACCGGTACATTTCGTGCGGCCGCCACTCGCGCCAGTTGATAGGCAATTGCCTCGGGTGGCAAGTGTGGATCGAGCCCGCTGCCGGAGGTCGTCAGCGAGGCCAACGGTACCGGCCCCTGGCCTGGCACCTGTTGTTTAGTCGCGTCGTCAAAGATACGCGCGGCCAGTGCGGGGTTGCTCGGGCCAAGGTTGCTGGCACTGCTGGAAACCGTTGCGAACGCGCCGGCCGAAGGGCGTGGGTGGAACCAGCCGTCGCCGCTGAAATCCTGGGCGATCAGGCTGGAGCCGCGCACCTTGCCGCTGGCATCGCGCACCAGGCTGCCATTGGCCTGGTCCGCAAAGGCTACTTGCGCGACGCCGGTCACCACCAGCGGGTAGGCGACGCCGGTGATCAGGGTCATGAGTACCAGCAGGCTCAGGGCTGGGCGGATGATGTTGGACATTTCAGACTCCTCGGTGCAGTGATGCGGTGGGACGCGGAGCGTCCGGGGCGGCATTCCCACGCTGAGCGTGGGAATGATCAGGCTCAAACCAGGTGCAGCGCCGTCAGCAGCATGTCGATCGCCTTGATGCCCACAAAGGGCACCAGCAGCCCACCCAGGCCGTAGATCAGCAGGTTGCGGCGCAACAGCGCGGCCGCGCTCGCGGCTTGCACGCGCACACCGCGCAGGGCCAGGGGAATCAGCACCACGATGATCAGCGCGTTGAACACGATGGCCGACAGGATCGCACTCTGCGGGCTCTGCAAGTGCATGACATTGAGCACGCCCAGTTGCGGATAGATCGAGGCAAACAGCGCCGGCAGGATCGCGAAGTACTTGGCCACGTCGTTGGCGATGGAAAAGGTGGTCAGCGCACCCCGGGTCACCAGCAACTCCTTGCCGATCTGCACCACGTCCAGCAGCTTGGTCGGATCGCTGTCGAGGTCGACCATGTTCGCGGCTTCCCGCGCAGCCTGGGTACCGTCGTTCATCGCCATGCCGACATCGGCCTGGGCCAGTGCCGGGGCGTCGTTGGCGCCGTCGCCGCACATGGCGACCAGACGGCCGTCGTTCTGTTCATGGCGGATACGCGCCAGTTTCTTCTCAGGCGTGGCTTCAGCCAGTACATCATCCACGCCGGCTTCAGCGGCAATCGCGGCGGCGGTCAGCGGGTTATCGCCGGTGACCATCACGGTACGAATGCCCAACTTGCGCAGCTCGGCGAAACGCTCGCGGATACCGGGCTTGACCACGTCTTTGAGATGGATCGCACCGAGTAACTTGCCATCGGCGCACACCAGCAACGGCGTGCCGCCACTCTGCGCGATCTTGTCGATTTCCCGCGACAGCGCAGGTAACAGGTCGCTACGTTGCTGGCCGATAAACGCCAGCAGCGAATCCACCGCACCCTTGCGAAAGACGCGGCCCTGGTAATCGACACCGGATAAGCGGGTTTCCGCGCTGAACGGTACGGCGATCAGTTGCTCCAGCGTCGGCTCGGCCTGGGGGTGCAAGGCGCGCAGGTATTCGACGATGGACTTGCCTTCCGCCGTGTCATCGGCCAGGGAGGCGAACAACGCGCCTTCAGCCACTTCCCGACCACTGACACCGGGCGCCGCAACCACGGCGGTGCAACGACGGTTACCGAAGGTGATGGTGCCGGTCTTGTCCAGCAGCAACACGTGCACATCCCCTGCCGCTTCCACCGCGCGACCGGACTTGGCGATCACGTTCAACCGCACCAGACGGTCCATGCCCGCAATGCCGATGGCCGAGAGCAAGCCGCCAATGGTCGTGGGAATCAGCGTCACCAGCAGTGCGACGAGGAACACCAGGGGCAGGCTGCCATTGGCGAAGTGAGCGAACGGCTGCAGGGTAACCACCACCAGCAGGAAGATCAGGGTGAGGCCGATCAGCAGGATATCCAGTGCAACTTCGTTGGGGGTTTTCTGGCGTTTGGCGCCTTCCACCAGCGCGATCATGCGGTCCAGGGTCGACTCGCCGGGGTTGGCGGTGATGCGGACCAGCAGCCAGTCCGATACCAGTCGAGTGTTACCGGTGACGGCCGAGCGGTCGCCGCCGGACTCGCGGATCACCGGGGCGGACTCGCCGGTAATCGCTGCTTCGTTGACCGCGGCGATGCCTTCGATCACTTCGCCGTCGCCAGGAATCATTTCGCCTGCCGCGACGCGCACCACATCACCTTTGCGCAGGCTGGTGGCCGGTACCACCTTGAAGCTGCCGTCGGCCTCCTTGCGGCGCGCGCTCAGGCCCTCACTGCCGGCCTTGAGGCTGTCGGCGCGGGCCTTGCCACGGCCTTCGGCCAAGGCTTCAGCGAAGTTGGCGAACAACACGGTGAACCACAGCCACACCGCGATTTGCACGGCCACGAAAGTCGGCACGCTGGTATCGGGCACAAAGCACAGCACGGTGGTCAGAATGGCGGTCAGCTCGACCACCAGCATCACGGGCGAACGTTGCAATTGACGGGGGTCCAGCTTGACGAACGCCTGGACCAGCGCCGGGCGCCACAACGCAGAGATCGCGGTTTTGGCGGGCTCCTGAGTGCGCGCGGGGGCAGCATTTTTTACAGACATGTTCATTCTCATATCCCCTTGACTTAGAAGCCCATGCTCAGGTGTTCAGCAATCGGGCCCAGCGCCAGTGTCGGCAGAAACGTCAGGCCGCCCACCAGCAAAATGGTCACGGTCAACAGCGTCACGAACAACGGGCCGTGGGTCGGAAAACTGTTCTGGCCAATCGGTGCGGTCTTCTTCATCGCCAGGCTACCGGCGAGGGCCAGCACCGGCAGGATGTAACCGAACCGGCCAATCAACATGCCCAGGCCGAGCATCAGGTTGTGAAACGCGGTGTTGCCGCTGAAACCGCCGAACGCCGAACCGTTGTTGGCACTGGCCGAGGTGTAGGCGTAGAGCAACTGGCTAAAACCGTGGGGCCCAGGGTTGCTGACGGCCCCGGCCGGGCCCGGCAGGCTGGCGGCGATGGCACCCAGCACGAGCACACCCACCGGCATTACGAGCAGG
Source organism: Pseudomonas sp. 44 R 15 (assembly GCF_900004965.1). Lineage (NCBI taxonomy): Bacteria > Pseudomonadati > Pseudomonadota > Gammaproteobacteria > Pseudomonadales > Pseudomonadaceae > Pseudomonas > Pseudomonas sp. 44 R 15. Next base: position 404,155 of record NZ_CVTU01000090.1, on the reverse strand, counting down.
GTCACGACGAGCAATTGCACTTCCTTGGCCTGAAGCTTCTTGCCCAGGTATTCCGGGGTGCGGCCGATCATCAGGCCGGCGAGGAACACCGCGATCAACACGTTGAGCAACATGCCGTACAGACCGGCACCGACGCCGCCGAAAATCACTTCGCCAACCATCATGTTGACCAGCGCCACCATGCCGCTCAGAGGGTTGAGGCTGTCCTGCATGCCGTTGACCGATCCGTTGGAGGCCGCAGTGGTCGTCACCGACCAGAGCACCGTGCCGGTGGTGCCGAAGCGTGTTTCCTTGCCTTCCAGCGGCGCGGTGTGTTCCACGGCCGGGTTATTCAGGGTCGGATTGGGCTGGTACTCGGACCACAGCGACGTCGCGCCGCCAATCAGGAACAGGGCCAGCATGCACGCGAGAATCGCGCGGCTCTGACGCAGGTCTTTGACGTAGTGACCGAAGGTGAACACCAGGGCGACCGGGATCAGGATGATCGACGCCACTTCGAAGAGGTTGGCCCAGGCCGTCGGGTCTTCGAACGGATGCGCCGAGTTCACCCCAAAGAAGCCGCCGCCATTGGTGCCCAGTTGCTTGATCGCGATCTGGCTGGCTGCCGGGCCCAGGGGAATGACTTGATCCACACCCTGCATCGTCACGGCGTCAACGTAATGGGCGAACGTCTGCGGCACCCCCTGCCATACCAGGAACAGCGCCAGCACCAGGCACAGCGGCAGCAAACCGTAGAGCGTGGCGCGGGTCATGTCGACCCAGAAATTCCCCAGGGTCGCGGTGGATTTGCGACCAATCCCACGGCAAAGCGCGACCAGGACTGCCAGGCCGGTGGCGGCGCTGACGAAGTTCTGCACGGTGAGGCCGACCATCTGGCTGAGGTAGCTCAGGGAGGCTTCGCCGCTGTAGTTCTGCCAGTTGGTATTGGTCATGAAACTGACCGCGGTGTTGAACGCCAGCGTCCATTCCTGGCCCGGCAATTTCTGCGGGTTGAGTGGGAGATAGTCCTGAAACAACAGGATGGCGAACAACAGCAGGAAGCCCGCAAGGTTGAACGCGAGCAAGGCCAGCATGTACTTCTGCCAGCTTTGCTCTTGTTGATCGTCGACACCCGACAGGCGATAACAGGCTTTCTCGACAGGCCCAAGCACCGGCGTCAGCCACGTGCGCTGGCCTTCCATCACCTTGTAATAGAACCGCCCCAGAAACGGTGCCGGCACCAGTACCACGGCGAAGAAGGCGATGATCAGCCAATAGTCATAACTGTGCATAGCCCGCTCCTAGTTCCGATCCGCGCGTAACAGCGCAACCAGCAGATAAATGAACAGCGCCACGGCCAATAGCAGTGACACCCCGTCCAGAACGCTCATGGAAGTTTCTCCGTTTAACGGCGAGTGCCGCGTGTGGGGCAATTGTCCGCAGGAGGGGTGTAAAGGAACGAGAGCGAGGCGGGGCGCGGGGCGTAAAGATGGCGTAAAGAATGGCTTTATGCGCGGTTTACTGGGGGGTTGCAGTGGCTGGCTGGGCCTCATCGCGGGCAAGCCCACTCCCATACTGGAATGCGGTCCACTGTGGGAGCCCGGCTTGCACGCGATGGCGGCGGTCCGGGCAGGGCTGCACCTGCCTGGTGCAATGATGAGAATTTTCAAACGCCAAACCATCTTCCACACGACAGTTGCATCGCTTTACGACAATGATTCTCAGGCTGGCATGCCCACTGCAACACCCTGAATCATTCCAACCGTTCAGGGAACTCCTCACAATGAACACACAACTCAAACCCACCTTGGGCACCCTGCATCTATGGGGCATCGCTGTCGGGCTGGTGATTTCCGGCGAGTACTTCGGCTGGAGCTATGGCTGGGGTGTGGCCGGCACACTGGGATTTCTGGTGACCTCATTGATGGTCGCCGCGATGTACACCTGCTTCATCTTCAGCTTCACCGAACTGACCACGGCGATTCCCCACGCCGGCGGCCCCTTTGCCTACAGCCGCCGCGCCTTCGGTGAAAAAGGCGGCTTGATCGCCGGCCTGGCAACCCTGATCGAGTTTGTCTTCGCGCCACCCGCGATCGCCCTGGCCATCGGCGCCTACCTCAACGTGCAGTTTCCAGCGCTGGACCCGAAACACGCCGCCGTCGGCGCCTACATCGTGTTCATGGGCCTGAACATCCTCGGCGTGAAACTCGCCGCCACCTTCGAACTGGTGGTGTGCGTGCTCGCCGTCGCTGAGCTGCTGGTGTTCATGGGCGTGGTGGCGCCCGCCTTCAGCTTCAGCAACTTCGCCCTGAACGGCTGGGCCGGTTCCGACACCTTCGGTGCCCCGGCGATTGCCGGCATGTTCGCCGCGATCCCCTTCGCCATCTGGTTCTTCCTCGCCATCGAAGGCGCGGCCATGGCCGCCGAAGAAGCGAAAGATCCCAAGCGCACCATTCCAAAAGCCTACATCAGCGGCATCCTCACCCTGGTAATCCTGGCCATGGGCGTGATGTTCTTCGCGGGCGGCGTGGGCGACTGGCGCACCCTGTCAAACATCAACGACCCGCTGCCCCAGGCCATGAAAACCGTGGTGGGCGAAAGCTCCGGCTGGTTGCACATGCTCGTTTGGATCGGCCTGTTCGGCCTGGTGGCAAGTTTCCACGGCATCATCCTCGGCTACTCGCGCCAGTTCTTCGCCCTGGCGCGCGCCGGTTACCTGCCGCCCTTCCTGGCCAAACTGTCGCGATTTCAGACACCTCACCGCGCCATCATCGCCGGCGGCGTGGTCGGCATCGCGGCCATCTACAGCGACGGCCTGATCAACCTTGGCGGCATGACCCTGACCGCCGCGATGATCACCATGGCGGTGTTCGGCGCCATCGTCATGTACATCATGAGCATGCTCAGCCTGTTCAAATTGCGCAAAACCGAACCGCTGCTGGAGCGGACTTTCCGCGCACCGGGCTACCCCATCGTACCGGGCATCGCGCTGGTACTGGCCGTGGTGTGCCTGGTGGCGATGGCCTGGTTCAATACACTGATCGGGCTGATCTTCCTTGGCTTCATGGCCGTGGGCTTCATCTACTTCCAACTGACCGCCCAAGACCGCGCCGATGCGCCGGCAGATGCAATGTTGACCGGGCTATAAGACTCGTGAGGCAGAACGGGCCTACACTGAACTACTCAGAACGCCCGTAACTCAAAGCAGTTATTCGTGGGAGAATTCTCCCCCGGCAACCTGCCTCAAGGAGAGCCTTATGCCGTGGTATGCGTGGTTGATTATGGTTGTTGCGATCGGATCGATCGTCGGTGGATTGATGATGCTGCGCGACAGCGCCAACAAAGTGGAACTCACCGACGAACAACGCAAACGCGTGGCCGAGCGCAATGCGCAGGCGGATGCCAAGGATGCCCAGGATCGTTGAGCCCTGGGGTTACTCCCAAGCCGCCTTGGCAATCTGCAACCCGTGCTGCCCTTTATAGGCAGCACGCTCGGGCTGACTCCAGCCTTCAAGCAACCCCTCCTCCAATTGGTAGATTTCTACCCCCAACGGACGACACACCGTCAACGGGTCCTGCGCGTCCGGCCCCCACATCGGCAGCGACAAATCCCCACCCGGACACGTCGACAGCGCGCACAGCAAATCAATCTCGGCAAAAAACTCCAGGTAATCGCCCTTCTGTGCCGGACAGGCTTTCATAAAGTACATGTCATCGTGATTGAGTCCGGTGCACTGGAAAATATTCAGCACGTCGTGCACATCGAATTCCGTCAGACCGTGGGGCAATACCGCGCGAGTCAGGTTCGAATGGCAATGATGATGAAAGTCCTCCCCGGTGAGCATACGGTTCACATAAGGATCGCAGCGCGTGCCAAGCAAATCATGCAGGCGCCCGCCATGTTCATCGATGCCGTAGCCTGCCAGGCTGTCATCGGTAATGGTGACCAGTGGCCGCAGGAACGGAAGGTTCGACCACAAACGGTCGTGGGTGCCGACATGGGCACCTTGAAGTTGCCGAGTGCGAGCTGCCCAGAGGCGCTCGCGCGGATCATTGGCGTTCCACACGTTGAAATCCCCCACTTGCGGGCCCACCGGAGTGGTCACGCGGAAGACATGCCCGGCAGGGACTTTCCATGCCCTGCCCGTGCGGATAGGCACCTCGAACTGTCCGACCAGCGTGCGTTGGTCCCGGCGATCCCGGATGCGCTCGTAGAACGCCGTATCCACCTGTAATGCCGAGCCTTTGCTGACTTGGTAGGCGGCCGGATAGTCTTTGTACATGGGGCGATCCTCCATCAAGGGTGACTGTCGAACAATCGATAATCTTGAGGTAACCACATTTCATGCCAGGACTGGGCTAGAAACACACAGGCTAAAAGGCCGATCAATGATCGGCCTTCGTGGCTACGTTCTTCAGTTGATAATCAACCTGTCGCGATTCTTCTCCAGCAGGGCCTTGCCAATACCCTTTACCTCCAGCAACTCATCCACCGCAGTGAACGGGCCATTGCTTTCGCGAAAAGCAACGATCGCTTTCGCCTTGGCGGCGCCGATACCGAACAAATCGCGGCGCAGGGTTTCAGCATCGGCCGCGTTGAGGTTGACCTTGGCGGATTGCTCGGCTTTGATCATTTGCGCGGAGATGGGGGTTGGGGCTTCAGGTTTGACGGATGGGGCTGCGGTGGTGGCGACAGAGAGGCTGGCGAGGAAGGCAAAGACAAGGGAGGAAACGTAGGTGTTTTGCATCGGTGACGCTCCATGACATCGGTAAGAGAAAAGCAGCTTTTCCGAAGCTGCTTTTCTAACTTAGGCGATGGTTGGAGGGTGTCAAAAGCGGTTGAGTAACAGGGTGTTAACTCACGGCTCCAGGCGACGTTGCTGATAGATCCAGTCAACGATTTCGCCGTCGGGCGCATAGCCACTGACCGTGTCGCGCAGGAGCTGACGGACGCGGGTGTAATCGTCTTCATCCACCGCTGCAAGCAACTCAGTGAGCTTGCCCTTGAGGACTTCCCATGACAGATAATCTTCGTTGGCACTCATGATCATCGGGTGTTGGGTCGCGACGACGTTGTCGCCAATCAGCAACTCTTCGTAAAGCTTTTCGCCGGGACGCAAGCCGGAGAATTCGATGGCAATATCGCCATGGGGATTCTTTTCGGAACGCACGCTCAAGCCGGACAGATGAATCATTTTTTCGGCCAGCTCGACAATCTTCACCGGCTCGCCCATGTCCAGCACAAACACATCACCGCCCAGGCCCATGGAGCCTGCCTGAATCACCAACTGCGCCGCTTCAGGGATCGTCATGAAGTAACGCGTGATCTTCGGATGGGTGACCGTCAATGGGCCGCCAGACTTGATCTGCTTGTGAAAGAGCGGAATCACCGAGCCCGAAGAACCCAGTACATTGCCGAAACGAACCATCGTGAAACGGGTCTTGTTGACGCGGGAGACATTCGACTTGTCACCGAACAATACGGGAGCCAGTTCACGACTGAGCGCCTGCAGGGTCAGTTCGGCCAAACGCTTGGTACTGCCCATGACATTGGTCGGGCGCACGGCTTTGTCCGTAGAGATCAGAACAAAGTTGGAAACACCAACTTGAAGGGCGGCCTGGGCAGTATTCAACGTCCCGATGACGTTGTTCAGCACACCTTCTGCGATGTTGTGCTCAACCATCGGTACATGCTTGTACGCTGCAGCATGATAAACCGTATCCACGCGCCAGGTTTTCATCACATCCAGCAGTTTGGACGGGTTACGCACAGAACCAAGGATGGGCAATAACTTGACGGGCAACGACTCACGGACCACGCGCTGCTCAAGTTCCGACAGGATGCTGTAGAGATTGAACTCACTGTGTTCGAACAACAGCAGCGTCGTTGGACGCAACGCCAGAATCTGCCGGCACAACTCGGAACCGATCGAACCGCCTGCGCCAGTGACCAGAACAGTCTGGCCCTTGATGCAGTGTTCCAGGAGCTCGTCCTGTGCAGGCACCGTGTCGCGACCCAGCAAGTCGGCGATGTCGACTTCCTGGATGTCATCGACCTTGACGCGACCGCTGGCCAGGTCCATGAAACCCGGAACGCTTCGTACGTGGAGCGGGAAGCCTTCGAGGAAACCGAGGATTTCACGGCGACGCCCACGGTTGGAGGAAGGGATGGCCAACAGTATTTCCTGGGCGCCAGTGGTATCGATCATTCGCTGGATATGTTTGGCCTTGTACACCTGCAGACCCGAAATGACGCGATCAGTGATGCTTTCATCATCGTCGATAAACGCGACAGGGCGCATCACCCTGCCCATCCTCAACGCCGCGACCAATTGGTTGCCGGCTGCGCCCGCGCCATAAATAGCAACGCGCGGCAGACCATCTTCCCGGCTAGTGAACGGAACGTGCTGAGCCGCCGTAAACCAGTCACCCAGGAAGTATTGGCGCATCGCCAGACGCAGGCCGCCGACCATGATCAGGCTGAGCCACCAATAGTTGAAAATGATCGAGCGCGGGACCACATTCTGGTGATTGCTGTACCAATATACGACCACGCCGAGAATCAGCGATGAAAGACTGACCGCCTTGATAATCGCAATCAGCGCATCGTTACCGAAATACCGCATCACCGCTCGGTACATACCGAAACGAATGAACAGGGGTATCGCCACGACAGGTGCGGCAATAAACAGCCAAAGGTGAGCGATGATTGGATTAGCCATTTCATCGACGCCCAGACGTACGACGAAAGCAAGCCACAATGCAGCCCAGACCACCATTACATCGGTACTGACCTGAATCAGCCGCTTTTTGCGTCGAGGCAAACCGACTAAGAACGCCCGTAACTTATCCATAACCCCTTCGAACACCTCTGTACATTCCAATGCCTAATACTGCAAAGCCATCCACGGGCTTTTCAGGACTCGCTGACCGACTACGATAACCTTTACTTCTGCGCGACCATCATCTCGAGCTCGCCGGCATGAAACTTTATCGCCAGCGCGACCAACGGCAAGTAGGCAACAACCAAAGCCCATGTGCCATCCCATCCGCTCAAGACTACACCCGCCGCAATAGGCAAAAGCCAAAAAACGTTGATGGCAGCAACGGCCATGGTCACTGGCAGGTGCTTGCCATATTTGCGCGAGGCAAATTGATAAGCATGACTGCGATGTGCTTCGTAAACCTTATCACCCCTTACCAAGCGACGAACAAGCGTGCAGGTCGCGTCGACGACGAAGACGCCGAGCAAAATCAACCATGCCCAGAAAAAATCCGATTTGACCCAGGCTGCCTGCAGTGAGAAGAAGGCCAAGGTAATCCCCAGGAAACCGCTACCGGCATCCCCCATGAAAATCTTGGCCGGTGGAAAATTCCAAACCAGAAATGCCCCCACTGCCGCTGCCAGCAATAAAGGCAGCCAGATCATCTGCGGGTGACCGCCCAATACGTAAAGCAAACAGGCGCCCAGGCAGGCGCAAATCGCTTCCACGCTGGCGATACCGTCAATTCCATCCATGAAATTGTAGAGATTGAGCATCCAGACGATATAGACAGCAGCCAGCACAGTACCCACAAGCCCCAGATCCAGGGCCCATCCGAATATGTTCAGCGGGGCCAGTCCGTTGATCCAGAACAACGCCCATGCCGCCGCAGCAAAATGCCCTGCCAAACGCCAGCGAGCTGCAATGTGTCCATGGTCATCCATAAAGCCCAGGACGGCTATTACCACTCCGGCGCCGCCTGCTGCAACGAGCGAAGGCCACGGGACCAGGTCCAGCCACCCGACCAGCGGGAGTACCGCAAGAAAGGCCAATACAATAGCTACCCCGCCGCCCCTTGGCGTAGGAACAGAATGTGAACTCCGTGCGTTCGGTATATCAATGATGCTTCGAGATAACGCATAGCGCCTAAGCACAGCGGTCATGACAAACGAGACAAACGCAACAACCGGAACGATCCACCAATAACTCATGTGTTTTGACTTTCCATATAAGCAGACGCCGTGACCTTGAGCGCCTCATCAACCGACAGCGGAGGCGTCCAGCCTAAAAGGGTACGCGTCTTCCCAATGTCGACCTGCAAGGAACCACACAACCGTTGGGACAGACTGCGTTTGCCCAGGGTAATTGCGGCCGCACTCAGCAACGAGGCTGGAACGGGAAGAAGACGCGCGGGTTTGCCCAGCGCAGACGCCATTTTGCGTAATAAAACAGTGGTTGAAAGATCTTCGCCATCACTGACCATGAATACCTGGTTGGCGGCGGCTGGATGAGTGATGCAGGTAATCGAAAGATCAACCAGGTTATCCAGCGCGACCAGACTGCGCGCGTTATGAATGGCGCCGAAAGGCAATGGCACACCTTTGTGCAGCCAACGCATCATGCTCAGGAAGTTGGCCTTTACACCCGGGCCATAAACCAGCACCGGACGGATGATCACCACTTCCATCCCTGTCGTTGCAGCCAACTCCAGGAGACCCTGTTCGGCCTCCATCTTCGATATGCCGTAAGGGTCCGACGGTGCCGGCGGCTGATCGGCGGTATAAGGTGCGCCCGAGACCGTGCCTTCACCGTTGACCTTGATTGAACTGAGGAACACAAAGCGTCGCACACCAGCCTGCGCCGCCTGATGCGCCAGGGCCAGGGTGCCCTGGACATTGACGCGGCGAAAGGCTTCAAGCGGATCGGCCTCGGAATCGTTCATCACATGAACGCGAGCCGCGCAATGAACAACCGCCTCAACCCCCGTCAGAACACCCGAAAAATCAGCGCGCGACAGGTCGTCGAATTGAACCACTTGATCGGCGCCAGGACAGGAAAAACCGGGGTCTCTGACGGCAACCGTGACCTGAACATCTGTACGAGCGGATAACACTTGGACCAACCGGCTACCAACAAATCCAGATGCCCCAGTCACAAATATGCGCACACCAAACTCCTTGTTTAGGATTTAGACCAAACGGTGCGATTAATGTAATCGGTATAGCTGTGCACAATGCGCACGACTTTTTTGGAGACGGCGCCCCCCAAATAATCGCCTACCACCGACATCACTCGTTCGCCACGTACATGCTGGCTGGTCACGACCCTGACAGCGTTCAGCACGCGATCAGTCGTCAGGCCACACATGATAAGCGTGCCTTCATCCATTCCTTCTGGCCGCTCGTGAGCGTTGCGAATCGTCACCGCTGGCAAGTTCAGCAAAGACGCCTCTTCAGTGATGGTGCCGCTGTCGGACAGAATGCAAAACGCTTCCATCTGCAACTTGATGTAGTCAAGGAGACCGAACGGTTTAACGAAGCGGATCAGTGGATGGTCAAGCGACTCACCCAATGCTTCAAGGCGCTTACGCGTCCTTGGGTGTGTGGAAACAATAATAGGCAGCTTGTACTCGTCAGCCAGTGCCTTCAGCGAGCCAATCAGATCCCGAAGATTATCCGGGGTATCTACGTTCTCTTCACGATGCGTGCTGACAATAAAGAAGCCACCGGAGGTCAGCCCTTCGCGAGCCAGTACATCGGACGCTTGGATCTTGGGCATGTAGAAGTCCAGAACTTCTGCCATGTGCGACCCGGTCTTGATGATCGTTTCCGGGCGCACGCCCTCATCCAGCAGATAGCGACGGGCGTGCTCGGTCAGCACCATGTTTATATCGCTGAGGTGGTCGAGAACCTTGCGATTCAGCTCCTCGGGCACGCGCTGGTCGAAGCAACGGTTACCCGCTTCCATATGGAAAACCGGGATTTTTCTGCGCTTGGCAGAAATGACAGCCAGACAGGTATTGGTATCCCCGTAGAGCAGGAGTGCATCCGGCTTTTCCGACTCGAACAACTCATCCGACTTAGCGATAACCTGAGCGATCGTCTGGGCCGCGGTATCACCTACAGCGCCCAGGAAATGGTCAGGCTTACGAATATCCAGGTCATCAAAAAATACCTGGTTAAGCTCATAATCGTAGTTCTGACCGGAATGCACCAAAATATGGTGGGTCTGTTTGTCCAGTTCTGCGATCACGCGGCTCATTTTGATGAGTTCCGGCCGAGTGCCCACCAGGGTCATGACTTTAAGCATTGAGTTGCTCCCGAACAAACTCCAACTTCATCAGCAGCGCTTTAACACCCTCAACATCCAGGCGTTCAGTGTTGTGTGATGTATAGTCGTCCAACTCCGAAATATGCGTTTCACCCTCTACGAAATATTTCTCATAGTTCAGATCGCGATTGTCCGCAGGGATCCGGTAGTAACGGCCCATGTCTTCTGCCTTGGCCATTTCTTCGCGAGAAATCAACGACTCGTAAAGCTTCTCGCCGTGACGCGTGCCGATCACCTTGATCGAATTCATGCACTCGAACAGCTCTTTGAGCGCTTGAGCCAAATCTTCGACAGTCGATGCAGGCGCCTTTTGTACGAAAATATCGCCTTGTTCAGCATATTCAAAAGCATGCAAAACCAAATCAACCGAATCTTCCAGGGACATGAGGAAACGGGTCATGTTGGGGTCAGTTACCGTCAGTTCGCCGCCCTGCTTCAACTGATTGATGAACAGGGGGATCACCGAACCTCGGGAAGCCATAACGTTGCCGTAGCGCGTGGAACAAATGACAGGACCGCTTTGCGGGATCATCCGGGACTTGGCAACGACCAGCTTTTCCGCCATGGCTTTGGAAATACCCATCGCATTGATTGGGTAGACGGCTTTATCCGTGCTTAGAACCACTACGCGTTCTACATTGTTGGCGATCGCCGCGTTCAGCACGTTTTCCGTGCCCATCACGTTGGTTTTGACCGCTTCCATCGGATAGAACTCGCAAGAGGGAACTTGCTTGAGCGCAGCGGCGTGAAAGATGTAATTGACCCCGACCATCGCCTGGGAAATGCTGGCATAGTCACGCACATCACCGATGTAAAACTTTACCTTGTCGTTACCCAGCGCAATGCGCATGTCTTCCTGTTTCTTTTCGTCACGGCTGAACACACGGATTTCTTTAACATCGGTATCGAGAAATCGCTTCAGCACGGTGTTACCAAACGAACCGGTACCGCCGGTAATCATCAAAACTTTATTATCGAACATCTGTAAAATCTCCTAATTATCGCTGAGCGCGCATAAATTGAATAAGGTCTGGCCAAGCAGGCGGAACGTAGCCCACTGCCTGGCGGAATCGCGTAGAGTCCAGAGATCGATCAATAGCTAGATGATCGTCCGGCACAATGTCGATTTTCTTTTCATAAATCTTCGCGATTTCATTCAGCAACGTGAATTTATCGATAGGCTCAGCGGAAACATGATAGAGACCGAACAGCTGCGGATTGGGAATCACGAAATCGGTAATGATGCGAGCGAGTTCTGAGGTCGGCACACCCGAGAATATGGCTTTCGTAAAACCTTTTACAGCACCTTCCTGGGAAAGGAACCAGTCAACCAGAGAGGCACTGCTTGCCAGCTCATGGCCGATAATTGAGGTGCGCAAGGTGATGGCGTGAGGTTGGTCTTGAATTTCACCAATAAACTTGGACTTTCCGTACAAGTCGATTGCGTCTGAAATATCAGACTCCAAATACATTCCCTTCTCGCCTGTGAAGACGCAGTCGGTACTGACATGGACAAGCCGGGCACCAATAAGCGCGCACAACTTCGACAGGCGATGCGGCAGCATCGAGTTGAGCGGCAACGTCGACAGCGGGTCCTTGGCCTGGGCTAACTGCTTGATCAAGCCCACGCAGTTGATAACGACGTCCGGACGTGCCTGCTCGAAGACACCGACCAACGCTTCGTAGTCCAGGACATCAACATCGGAATAGAAGTTTTCTGCGTACTTTTCATCGAAGTACTTACGCCCCCCTCTACCACGCATGGTGCCAAACACACTATGTGAGGTATGGCTGGCGATGTACTTGAAAACAGCACTTCCGAGCATCCCTGTCACACCCAGCACTAAAATTTTCATATTGGATCTCTAGGTATTTTTAATTCGATCTTGAATAATTTCGACCAACCGGTGGCATTGGCTTTTCATTTCGTAATTATCACAGAAAAACCGATACCCTGCGGCCCCGTAGGCGCTTCTTTTTTCGGGCTCGCTGCGATAAATTTCTTCGATATTACTCGCCAGCGCAGCCGCGTCACCTGCGGGAGAGCAAAGGCCGGCGCCCGCCAACTGCACGACTCTCGCACCCTCGCCGTCAAGGGCGGCCAAGATGGGCTTGCCTGCTGCCATATAGGCCTGGACTTTGCTGGGAATGGTCAGGGTGAATATTTCGTCCTTTTTGAGCGTCACCAACAGGACTTCACTCTTGGAGAATAATTCCGGCATTGATTCAGATGGCAAACGCCCCACCAACTCCAGGTTGTGCAGCGCATGCAGACGCTTTTGCTCATTCATCCATTCAAGACGGCTACCACTGCCAACCACCACGATCTTGCAACCAAGGTGAGTCACGGCTTTCGCCGCATCGACGATAGTTTCCAAAGATTGCGCAAATCCGAGATTGCCAGCAAACACGATGCAGAAATTGGAGGTTAACAGCTGATTGATTTCATCAGGTAAAACACTGACGGCATCTGCTGGCGGCGCGGGTGACAGCCGATAGGAGTTGGGATAATAAACAAGCTTGCTTCTGTCCACATACTTTTCGGCAGACGATATAAATGCTTCAGACTGTACCAATACGGTATCTGCCTTGGCATATATGAACCGAACCAGCACACCCACTGCTTTCAGCGCCCAGTGATTTTTTATAAACCCGGTTGCTTTCAGCGTTTCGGGCCACAAATCCTGCACCCATATCATCAGGTGCGCATTCGTAGAGCGTTTCAATACGATTGCGGGGATCGCAGCAGTGATGGGAGACACGGCGAACACAATGATAGCGTCGAATTTTTTTCCTGCATTTTGCTTTGGAAAATGCTTGATGCCATTAACTACAAATGACAGATAGTTAAGGATCAGATTCTTTGCACCGCCTGCACGACGTGGCCTTAACGGTGCACGATGGACCTTTATCGAGTCTTTATAAAGGTGCTCGCTGCACGAATCGCTCTCATAGCCTTCGTAGGTATTACCGTCCGGATAATTAGGTTGCCCCGTGAATACTTCTACGGTATGGCCAAGCGACGCCAGCTCTTCAACAATATCATTGATGATAAAGCTCTCAGGATAAAAATACTGAGTAACGATTGCTATAGTTAGAGACATGTCAGTTCACACTATCGAATCTGGATTTGAGCGCTTTAGGCCCCAAAAAAATCACAGATTTAATGAATGAAACCATCGCAACCCACCGGTTAATTTTAATATCGAAACGAGGGGCGCGATTTGATTTCTCTACAAACTGAGCAGAGGTTTCCAGTATGTCAAAAAGCTTGGCCTTCGTCCGGTGACGCTCGGAGACCTGCATGTACTCGGAAGGGCTCATCGCGTGCAGCGCTGCAATGGTATCAAAAATCCCCACGCGGTTGGTGGTCGCGGACTCTTCGTTATAGGAATATCCCACAACGTCCGAAAACAGACCACACGTGAGCGGTTTCTCAATCGACTCAATGCCGACGACAGAGGGAATACCAGCCGCCGAGGCTTCGATAATCGTCGTCCCCGACCCTACAAAGCAAAACGCCCCATCCAGGATAGAAGGCAGTTCGGCGTAATCTACCTCACCACAAAAATGCACGTGGGCCTCAACGCCGTGCGACTGAGCCAAGGCCACCAGCGCGCTGCGCTCAGGGCCATCGCCATATATGAAGTACTCAAAATCGGCGAGCTTTCGAAGCTCAGCCAGCTGCGAAATGACATGGCGATTGTAGATCTTGAAGTCAACCAAACGACCAACAGAAACTATACGCAAGGATGATTGGAGCGGCTGGCGAGCACTGTAGCTTTCAAAAGAAATACCCAACGGTAGAATATCCAGGCTCGACACATCGGAACCACCGAATTCCGCAGCCATTTCAGCCGTTCTTTCGTTAGGAAATAATGTGAGGTGGACGTTGCGATCATACAACTCCAACATTTTTTTTCTGAAATAGATATTACGACCGCGCCACCAACTTATCTCCTTGGAGTGATAAATGCCGACACTGACCGTTTTAAAATTCAATTGTTCTTTGTTTAAATAAACATACGCCAACGTCAGCAGATCTACCGCATGAACAATATCGTAAACAGTTGCATCTGTTTTTGCCGGCATCAACGCGTTGATCCAACTGGACGCAGACAAAAACGGAACATGCTCTACAATATTAATTGTCGCGTGTTGGGAAAGTTCGGCGAACAGGCCCTTATCATACTTATCGGACAGCAAAGTCACGCTAATGGAGTGCCCGGACAGCTTGAGATACTTGGCCAATCTGACCACGTACGTCTCAACCCCGCCCATAGCGAGCCCTCCCATTACAAACAATATACTTTTCATACACCCTCAACCATAATCTATAAGAAATCGAAGAACACTTCGGACCCACCTGACCACCCTGAATTGCTATTGAGGTTCAGGTACAAAGTAGCAAAGGTGTAAGCCGCCACTAGCAAAAAGCCTATTTTTTTGCCGCACACCTGCACAGCGATCATGGGGATCAGCACGTACTCAAACATCGAAATACTTGCGTAGCCCCGACCGGCGAGGATCGCGAAATCGCCCAACACAATACGTAAAAAAGCCGCACAATAAAAAACACAGAAAATCAGATTGAAACTCTGGTATCGATTTTCCAACTTTTTCCAAAATACAAGGCCCGCAATGACAACCAGCAAGTTCTTAATGTTCACCATGTCAAAAAGCGGCAGTGAGTAACTGTACATATCGGCATTGAGGTACAGTTCGATTTTATCGCCTACAAAACCGAAGAGTGCCATCTGACGCAGCACAGCTTTAAGGTCAATGGTCGCAGCGATCGCCAGCAGAACAGCACTGACTAAAAGATATAAACTGCGTTTCGGCCGAAAAAAATACAGCCCCACTGGCACAATGAAAAGCACCGACGACACATGAACTAACGTCGCGACAACGATCAGCATCGTCATCACTTTGTACTTTCGTTGATCCAGATAAGTTGCTGCGAGGAATAGCAAACCAGATGCCAGACCCAGCCGTATTGCATTGAGTTCCTTCGCCAGGTAAAAATGCGTAAAGTAAACCAGCACTGCCAGCGCAAAGTAAGGAGAAAAATACCTGATACTGCGGACGTTTAACGTAACCGCAATTAACGAGCTGAAACCGAATAGTACAGCCGAGTTCTTCCCGAGTGCCGCCAATACTGACAGGAACATAAAAAAGCCGAACTCGACATTAAACGTCCCGTAGCTATAATCGCAATATACATTCTGGCAATCCAATACCGACGGTATCTGATAGAGCATCTCGAGATACGCGGCATCATCGCTGCCCACGCCAACTGCTCTGAACGTAGCCAAAAAAACAAGTGGAATGGCCATCAGCACAGAAATTACTATCGCCGGTAGTTTTCTATCACTTAACGTATCAAATGCCGCCACGAGCACTAGAAAGCCATAGGCCAAGTACAACGGGAGAGTGAATTCAAGTTCCATTATCTTCGCGCCCAGCAGGCAAAGCCGATGATAGAAATGACAAAAAATATGATGTAAGCCATCATATAGGAGTACATTACGCCGTAAATACCGCCGATATTTTTTCCAAGCGAAAATGTGAGTCCGACAAAAAGCAGCGCCTGAACAACTTCAGACAATATATATAACTTGGTCGCAGCTTTAGCCACTGCCACGAAACCGATCACGTATGCTGAAACCTTGAAAAAATCACCCACCAATTGAAAAATTATATAACTTTCCAACTCATGAAACTCGGAGGATAGTAGCAGTGGGATAAAGAAATGCCGACCAAAATAAAGCACACTTCCACCGATAAGGAAGCCGGCCATTACCAGCGACATAAACTTGATAACTTGACGTGTTATCGCCTTTTTTTCTCGCGTCGCCGAAATAAGTGGCATGTAGTAGGACGCCAAGAAGACGCTAAAAAAACCGATATAAGCACTTGAGAGCTTTATACTTCCTTGCCATATCCCTGCCTCTCTGTAGCCCACTTCCGTGATCAGCGATTCCCTGATAACAATTTCCACAACGGGAAACATGACCGCACTCACCAGCAGCATCAACCCGAATCTGGTAAATCCTTTTCCTATTTCAACATCAAACTTTCGCCACTTGAGCATTCTGAGCAGCGGCATGCCCTTAATAAAAAACAAAGACACCGTGATCGGCATGACAAAAATTGCAAGCATTGCAATCGCCGCACCTGGCATTTTATAGCTTGAAATCAAAAACCATATCAATGGAAGTGCCAGGATGTTTGAAACAACCTGCACCAGCGCATTCACATTCAGTTTACCGAGCCCATTGAAGAAACCGGAAAATAGAATATTGAACGCGAATGCTACCTGCGCGATTGCAAGGCACAGGATCACCCAGTAGAAGCGGGCGTCTCCAAACACCAGAACCGATATCTTCTCGGCAAATGAAAACAAGGCCACCAGGACAAGTATGGAGGCGCCCAGGGCATAGAATACCGAGGTAGAAAACAGCCTGTGCAGTTTGAACCTGCTGTCCTTGAACTCGGCTACATATTTGATGACACCGTGCCCTAATCCCCCCCCCGCCAACAAGACCGCGATGGAGACCAGGCTCATAAAGTGCCCTAATTTCCCGAGGCCATCTGCACCCAAATACAAGGCAATCAGCTTAAGAACGCAGAAACCTACCAGGATTTTTGATGCTTGAGCGGCGCTCGTAAAAAAAGCGCCCGCCAGCAGTCCCGCCCTTTTCTCTTTTAATTTACCGACCGGCGGCATTAACTGCACCTATAACAGAATCAATGACGTGCTGAATTTCAACGTCTGACATCCCGTACCAGATCGGCAGGCGAAGGAGGCGCTCACTTTCCTTAGTGGTAAAACGATCTTCACCATTAAAACGTCCCAGCAGAATACCCGCCGGTGCGCTGTGCAGAGGTACATAATGAAAAACCCCTCCCACGCCGGAGGCGTTCAGGTGCTTAAGTACTGCTGTACGAGCGACGATGTCCTTGACCTTGATGTAAAACATGTGCGCGTTAGCCACACAATTCTCAGGAACTGACGGCGTTTCGATTAGTTCGGCATCGACGAGATCTTTAAAAGTAGCATTGTAGCGATTCCACACATTGCATCGGAACTCGTTGATTGCGTCCGCCCGTTCCAATTGACCGAATAGATAGGCCGCTTGAAGTTCACCAGGCAGGTAGCTGCTGCCAATATCCACCCACGTATACTTATCGATCATTCCTCTGAAAAACTGGCTACGGTTGGTGCCCTTTTCACGGATAATTTCAGCGCGCCCGATAAAGCGCTCGTCATTAATAAGTAGCAAGCCACCCTCGCCACCGCTGGTATAGTTTTTTGTCTCATGAAAACTATAAGCAGCTAGATGACCAATAGTGCCCAGCTTGCGCCCTTTATAGGTGGACATCATGCCCTGCGCCGCATCCTCGACAACAAACAATTCATGCCGATGTGCTATGTCCATGATGGTGTCCATTTCACACGCCACGCCTGCGTAATGAACTGGCACGATGACCTTGGTTTTTTTCGTAATGGCCGCTTCAATCAATGTTTCATCAATATTCATGGTATCGGGACGAATATCGACAAATACAATTTTTGCCCCGCGCAGCACGAAGGCATTAGCGGTACTTACAAATGTGTAGCTGGGCATGATCACTTCATCACCCGGCTGTATATCGACCAGTATTGCCGCCATTTCAAGGGCTTGGGTGCAAGAGGGTGTCAATAATGCCTTTTTGCAAGAAAAAGTTTCTTCGAACCAGCGCTGGCAACTTATCGTGAAGTCTCCATCCCCTGACATCTTCGCGCTGCGCATAGCACGAGTGACATATTGATCCTCATTACCGGTATAAGGCGGCTTATTGAATGGAACTTTCATCGAACTCACCATAAATTCTTTATTAACGTTGCCTGAAATGACAAAAACACGTATTTCGCGAAAAATCGCCTATCCCATTTATCAGCGTTATAAATGCTGGCTCGGCCGCTGATTTCACATTTTTACCAAGCTTCTTGAAGCCTGCCTGAGCCAGCTGCTTGTTTGATAAGCCATACCCTCTCCACACCTCGCCAATACTGTCAGCAACCTTACGCACGATTCCGCAGTTGGACGCTGCTGACAGGCGCTTCAAAATGTATAGGCAATTTTAAACTTGTTTTTCCTGGCGCAATAGCATAATCGCCTATGGCGCCCAAACAAATCAGTCAAATCTCAGGCCCCGGCACAGATAGAGAGCGATTAGCCATCACCCACCGCAACTGACGGCCGCATTTTTGCAGGTGCTTGCTAGCCCGCATAGCATGGTGTGCTCCAGGAGTCACCTCTACGCAAGCCTCTTGGAGCGAAAAACACTGGAAAACAAAACGAGGGCAATACCGAGAACCAAACCTGCAATAATGCCACCTATAATAATGAGCGACTTCTTGGGCTTTATTGCGCTCAACGGCTCCATAGCGGCTCGGTCGATAGCCACTAACTTTATGCGACTCATATCGATATTCAAATTACGCAAACGCGCCATTTCCGCTCTCAGCGGCTCAACCCCGGCCAGGAAAATATCTTCGTTTTCGCGGCGATTGAGTACTTCAACTTGCCGATTGGTCTGAAGCAGCTGGAGTTCTTTGGCGATTTGGGCGATACGTGCCTCAGCGAAGTCATCGGAGTTTCGTTGATTGAGTGCCCGCTTTTCTGCCTCGAGCGCCTCTACCCCCATGAAATAAAGAGGTATCTGCTGGTTGTTTACTTCAGTGCGCATCACGCTGTTCGAGCTTGCGCGCTCAGCGTCTCCCAACGAAGAAGGCGTCGTCGGTTTGTTAATGCCCAGTGATTTGGCGATACCAATTGCCTCAGACAGTTGCGACATGCGATCGGTACGCAATGTCTTCAACTGGGCACGTAAGGCCTTCAATTCATCCAACAGTTGTGCGCGCTTCAGATTATCGGCTTCAAGCAATGAAGCTATCTTTGCTTCCTTGTCGGTTTCATAACTGGCTCGCGCAGCGTTAAACTTACCGGTGATTTCGTTAAGCCGGTTTTTTACAATGACATCCATATCGGCGGCTATTTGCTTACGCTCGCTGGCAATTGCATACTGAACGAAGTCGTTCAGAATTTTTACACCATCGACGCCTTGCGGATAATTCATTTCAAGCTTGATGTATGCGCTCAGTGACTCAGCTTTCTTCAAATCCGGCACGATCAAATTGATCGAATTACGGTTGAACTCTTCAAAGCTCTGCTCAAGGGTGCGTCCTGGACGTTCAAACTCGCTGAAGAGTTGCTGATTAGCTCTGAAAAAATTCAAGCGAGTTTCATAAGACTCAAGTGAAGCCCCAACTTTTAAAAGCGCTTCACTCGGTGGCAGCTTGTAAACTTCTGAGCGATTTAATGCATCCAGTTCATTGATTGCGGCAGGCCTTAGAACACTGCTCACCTGATATTCAGGAGTCGCCAGGAATGCGTACGCCGCTGCGAGCAGCGCCACGCCTGCAGTGGTTATCAGGACTGTTTTTTTCTGTCGCCAGACGATTTGAGATAGCGCAAAGAGGTCGACTTCACCAGTCGAGGGCATAGGGGGGGCGCGGAAGCTACTACTCACAACAAAAACCTGCCTTCAATGAGAAACTGCGGGCTCGTTATGCAGACTATCTTGCGTGATTTTTCCATCAACCGCCCAACGAGGCCCAGCTTCGCTGCCTGGCCTTGAGCGCACAAAATGACTGTTCTCGAGAATATGTTGCATTTTGCCATCTCTTCGCTACATTGCAAGACTTGACAAGTCAATGAGACGCTTCCGACCTATGCGTAGGATATTTCCGCAGAGCTAGCAACGCGCAACCGTTCCCCTTAAACACTGTCATTATCATTAATCGAAAAATAGATTCGACCTGCCGCTGCTACCAAAAAAGCTGCCGCTTTAAATTCTGATATTCATTTATAGGGTGTACATCAGCGTTTTCGACGTGAAAAACGACCAGGCTGATCCGACAAACGGCACACCGCTTCCGCCACTGGTAACCCTGTCCCTCTGAACGGAGCGGCTCCAGGTCAAGCCGCCGGCATCTTTCCTCGGGTCTGCCTTGGCTTGAAAAGCACGAACAGCACTGGGCCCAGTAACATCCCGAGTATCAGTGCCAAGGTAACGAATACTGAAACAGGCAGTGTGGCGGAGGACCACCCCAAGAACGAAAGCGAGGCTGACTGTTGGTTTTCAAGCACAAAGCCTACAATTGCGAGAGCAACGATTGAAGCAATGATGACAGTAAAAATACGCTTGAACTGACGCATAACATACTCCTGGCAAACAATCAGATGCCCTCTTCCTCATCTTCATTAACTCGGTCGCGCAACTCTTTACCGGGTTTGAAATGAGGTACGAACTTCCCGTCAAGACTGACGGACTGGCCAGTCTTGGGGTTACGCCCTACTCGCGGTGCACGGTAATGCAGCGAAAAGCTACCGAAACCGCGGATTTCTATACGATCTCCCGTGGCCAGGCATTGGGACATTTGCTCAAGCATAGTCTTGATAGCCAACTCGACATCCTTGGATGAGAGCAGCCCTTGATGGGTGACAATTCGTTCGATCAACTCCGACTTCGTCATATTTTTCCCTTCTTTTTCAAGCAGCTAGGAAAATCGCTTCGAAGGTTTTAGCATGACCTGAGGATTTTGAACAGCCCATGTACCAACTTATCTGCGCGCCTATTCCAATACAGCCGTGGACGCCCAAATCGTCAATTACAGGTCACCAACATCGTGCGCGTAATTGCGCCAGCCGGGTTCCAGCCGAACGGGTAGTCGTCGGCGTCATCCTTGGCTTCACTGGACCGGGCGATGACCTTGTAACCCCGCCCTTTGCACTCACGCATCGCACGCGCATCGCACTTTTCCCATTTGTTCCCCAAACCCGAGCAGTCGACCTCAATACCGCTGCCGCCCCGCGTCGCATGAGTCTTGGCGCTGGTAGCGGAGCAGCCTGCAAGCGCCAGCACTGCCAGCACTACAATAAACCTGTTCATTCAACCCCTTATTGAATCGGCAATGTGGAACAGTTAAAGACTATAGCCACTTGTGACCTTGCGACGTACGCGTTAGTTCTGGGTATTTGATTCACTTGATTTCAGAACTGACAGAAAGCGCCTGGTCGGTCATTGCCCTGTCTCTATGTCATTCATACAACGCTTTGAAGCGCCCTATCCAGAAAGGTGCATGCTCCTCTCCGACCCCGCGTCTCGACGGCGCGCGCATCCCGATTCGTGCGCGACCAAATCCACCACACATAGGACGACTATAGACAGTCGTAAGCCGCGTTACATGCGAATCGACATCGCCTATGCATGCACGGACATCGCGTACCTTCGGAAGATCAGCGCAGCAGCGCCGCTGACGCCATCGGGTAGCAAGCCCTTACGATGAGAAGCCAGCAAAAAGCGCACCTACATCGCTCAGAAGGTATAATTCAAGCTAATCCGGTCCGCATTTTCACAACGAACGCCAAAGGGATGCAGCAGCAATGACGTTATTTAAACCTGCTAAACCAATTAAAAAAAATAGCAGGGTGAACAATAAAACCATATCCGATACGCCCCACTCAAAGTACCCCACTCAATTAGTGGCTTATGCAATACTCTTGGGAATTTGCATTCTATTATTTGAGCCTCTTATCAGCACTCTGTCTGCAAACGCGTACGACTATGTGACCCATTTGAAGTGGGCAGGCGACATGGAGAATGGTCAAAAACTGATACTGCCTCACCCGCTATATCATCTGCTGGCCATCTTCACCAAAAAAACATTTGCCATCAGCTACCCTCAGTCGTCAACACTGGTCATAGTACTTTCAATATTTTTCCTTGCTGCTTTAAATTACAATATCCTGAAAGCATATACGTCCATGTTGACCGCTATATTTTTCTCGGTCTGCCTGCTCATCATTACACCTTTACAACTTTTCTTCGCTATTGATCAACATCTTTACTTCGGCTACATAGGAATAAGCATTTATCACAGCCCTACCATGCTGCTGCTGAAGCCTCTATCGCTCCTGGCGTTCTGTTATACACTCAAGTCTGTAGACAACGCGCAACACAACACGCTAACCAACGGGCTCGCACTTGCTTTAGCCTTGTTTCTCAGTGGGATTTCAAAGCCAAGTTTCTTGATGATCGTGCTCCCCGCCTTTGTACTTTTTCTGCTGATCACCCGCCAACTCAGGTCAGTACTTATGAGCAAGTATATCTATCTCGCGTTTTTTCTTCCCATCATCAGTTTGCTAGGCCTGCAGTTTTTTCAAACGTTTTTCTTCCAGGATCTCTCCCAAGGCACCGGCACTCCTGAAAGCCATATTGTTGTTCTACCCTTCGAGACAATGGCTCACTATTCGGACTTCCTATTTCCGAAGCTGATTTTATCGATAGCGTTTCCGCTGCTGACTTTTTTATTCTACCCAAGAGCTTTCCTACAAGACAAAGCGGTCGTTTTTTCCTGCTGCTGCCTGTTGATGGGTTTGGTGCTGACCTATCTCTTCGCAGAAAGTGGATCAAGAATGTACGATGGAAACTTCTGGTGGAGCGGGCAAATAGGGCTCTATCTGGTATTCCTTTTCTCTGTCGCTTTTTTATTTAAAAACAGACAAAATCTGACGATTCGCAACGTAGATAAAGTAAAGTACTCACTCTGTCTCACGCTGTTTTTCTTGCATGCACTTTTTGGAATATTCTTTTACAAGCAAGAGCTTTTTTTTAATGCGAAATTTTGGTAACCATTTGTTCACCCCACACACTAACAAGACCAAAATATTATGATAGCAAAATTGACGCTACCTCATATCTCGGTGATCGTTCCCGTTTACAAAGCTGAAAACTCACTCGACGAGCTTTACTTACGTCTAAAATCCGCCCTCGAGGAAATCTCATTCGATTTCGAAATCGTATTGGTAGAAGACTGCGGGGGTGATCGCTCATGGCAAATGATAGAGCGCCTCGCCGAGGCAGACCCAAGAGTACGTGGCATCCAGTTGAGTCGAAATTTTGGCCAACACTATGGAATCACGGCAGGCCTGGATGCTTGCCGAGGCAAATGGGTCGTTGTGATGGATTGCGACCTTCAGGATCGCCCTGAGGAAATTCCTCGTCTCTATGACAAGGCGCAAGAAGGTTACGATATTGTTTTGGCCTTGAGAGGCAAACGAAGTGATCCGCTTCTTAAGAGAGCCACCTCTTGGCTGTTCTACAAAACGTTCAGCTATCTGGCTGACTTTGAATATAATGGCGATAGCGGAAACTTTCGTATCATGTCGCGAAAAGTAGTCGATAACCTCTGCCAGATGCGTGAGCAACTTCGATTTTTTGGCGCACTGGTTCATTGGACAGGCTTTTCCAGCACCGGGATCGAAGTCTTGCATGCAGAACGCTTGGACGGGAAAAGTACCTATACATTTTCAAAGCTCTGGAACTTGGCAATGGAGACAATAATTGCCTACTCAGACAAACCGCTTCGGCTTGCAGTAAAGCTAGGCTTCGCCATGGCGGCATTGGCATTTATCTATGGGGCATACCTCATTTTCACCACAATGCTACACGGAGCCGTTGTACAAGGCTGGACCAGTCTGATGGTTTCTACGTTCTTTATTGGTGGCATTGTCATTTCAATCCAGGGCATTGTTGGCATCTATGTCGGTAAAACCTTTGACCAGACCAAAAACCGCCCCCTGTATATTGTAGGACGTAAAACATTCGATTTACCTGAAGACACATTTGGCGCGCGCGCACAAACATCTCGATCTACATTAAGCCTCGAAAAAGAATGAAGGCCAAAATGAGCTTTTTTGCCTCACCCGCTTTTTTACAGTTGATACGTTATGGGATTGTTGGTCTGACCAATAACGCCCTGCTTTACCTGGGCTACTTATTGCTCGTGTATTGCGGAAGTGGTGAAAAGCTGGCGATGACGCTGATTTATATAATAGGTGTTCTCACCAGTTATACGTTTAATTACAGATGGACGTTTTCTCAGAGAAAGAATCGAGGCGCTTTGATTCGATATATACAGATGCATTTAACCGGGTATCTCATAAACTTTATACTTCTGTATCTACTAGTCGACAAGTTACTTTACCCTCATCAACTTGTTCAAATTTTTGCAATCATAGTTGTCGCTTTTTTTGGTTTTTTCACATGCAAGTACTTCGTCTTTCGTGAAAAATCGGCCCGCGAATAAATCCATCGTTCAAGCAAGGCGTGCCAGCGCTATTCACTGGAGCGCTACTGGATTACAAACTGCAAGTCTCATCAGACTGAACCAACAGGCACAAAAAAGGGCGACCGAAGTCGCCCTTTTTCTACAGCCTTACAGAACTTAGTTCTGCTTAGCCATTGCTTCGCGCAGCAGGGAGGCCATGGTGGTCTCGCCAGTTGCAGCTGCCGGAGTTTCTTTCAGACTCTGGATAGCTTCTTTCTCTTCCACTTCGTCTTTCGACTTGATGGAGAGTTGGATTACGCGGCTCTTGCGGTCAACGCTGATGATCTTGGCTTCTACTTCCTGGCCTTCTTTCAGAACGTTGCGCGCGTCTTCAACGCGGTCACGGCTGATTTCGGAGGCTTTCAGAGTCGCTTCGATATCGTCGGCCAGGGTGATGATGGCGCCTTTGGCGTCAACTTCTTTCACTGTACCTTTAACGATGGCGCCTTTGTCGTTCTCTTGTACGTACTCGGAGAACGGATCGCTTTCCAGTTGCTTGATGCCCAGGGAGATGCGCTCGCGCTCTGGGTCAACCGACAGGATAACGGTGTCCAGCTCGTCGCCCTTCTTGAAACGACGAACAGCTTCTTCGCCAACTTCGTTCCAGGAGATGTCGGACAGGTGAACCAGGCCGTCGATGCCGCCGTCCAGACCAATGAAGATACCGAAATCGGTGATCGACTTGATGGTGCCGGAGATTTTATCGCCCTTGTTGAACTGGCCAGAGAAATCTTCCCATGGGTTAGATTTGCACTGCTTGATGCCCAGGGAGATACGACGACGCTCTTCGTCGATGTCCAGAACCATAACTTCCACTTCGTCGCCGACTTGTACGACTTTCGAAGGGTGGATGTTCTTGTTGGTCCAGTCCATTTCGGAAACGTGTACCAGGCCTTCCACGCCTTCTTCCAGCTCAGCGAAGCAGCCGTAGTCGGTCAGGTTGGTAACACGCGCGGTCACGCGGGTGCTTTCTGGGTAACGGGCTTTGATAGCGACCCATGGATCTTCACCCAGTTGCTTCAGGCCCAGGGAAACACGGTTGCGTTCGCGATCGTATTTCAGAACCTTGACATCGATCTCGTCGCCAACGTTGACGATTTCCGATGGATGCTTGATACGCTTCCAAGCCATGTCGGTAATGTGCAGCAGGCCATCGACGCCACCCAGATCGACGAATGCGCCGTAATCGGTGAGGTTCTTGACGATACCTTTGACTTGTTGGCCTTCCTGCAGGGATTCCAGCAGAGCTTCACGCTCGGCGGAGTTCTCTGCTTCCAGGACGCTGCGACGGGAAACGACAACGTTGTTGCGTTTCTGGTCGAGCTTGATGACCTTGAATTCGAGTTCTTTGCCTTCCAGGTGCGTGGTGTCACGCACAGGACGAACGTCGACCAAAGAACCTGGCAGGAACGCACGGATGCCGTTAACGTCGACAGTGAAGCCGCCTTTAACCTTACCGTTGATAACGCCCTTGACCACTTCTTCAGCTGCGAAGGCTGCTTCGAGAACAATCCAGCATTCAGCGCGCTTGGCTTTTTCACGGGACAGCTTGGTTTCACCGAAACCGTCTTCAACCGAGTCCAGAGCAACGTGAACTTCGTCACCAACATTGATTGTCAGATCACCAGCATCGTTGTAGAACTGTTCCAGCGGGATCAGAGCTTCAGACTTCAGACCAGCGTGAACGGTTACCCAGCGAGCTTGGTAATCGATATCAACGATAACACCGGTGATGATGGAGCCTGCCTGAAGGTTCAGGGTTTTTAGGCTTTCTTCAAAGAGTTCCGCAAAGCTTTCGCTCATTTTAATTCCTGTTGATAAGGGCGAAGAATACGCCCATCTCCACACCCCAGACGGTATGGGTCAGTTTCAATTAGAAGAAGCACCGCAGGACTATGACTGGTCCCCTGCAGCCTTCTTGGTCACCCGGCGATATCGCGAATGGCGATCTCGCTCATGATGCGTTCCAGCACCTGCTCGATGGACAACTCCGTGGAATCCAGCTGTATGGCGTCAGCCGCCGGCTTGAGCGGGGCTACCGCACGCTGGGTATCACGCTCATCGCGTGCACGGATCTCATCTAGCAGACTCGACAGACTAACACCATCGACTTTGCCCTTCAACTGCAAGTAACGGCGGCGAGCACGTTCCTCGGCGCTGGCGGTCAGGAAAATCTTCAGCGGCGCCTCGGGAAACACCACCGTGCCCATGTCACGGCCGTCGGCGACCAGGCCCGGCGGCTCCTGAAACGCGCGCTGGCGCTGCAGCAATGCGTCACGCACGGCGGGCAACGCGGCAACCTGGGAGGCCCAGGAACCGACTTGCTCGTTACGCAGGTCGTCGGTCACGTCGTCCCCTTCGAGGATGATCCGCTGGGGATGACCTTCCGTCGCGCCGACGAACTGGACGTCAAGGTGCGCCGCCAGCAGCTTCAGGGATTCTTCGTTGGTCAGGTCGACGCCATGGTTGCGCGCAGCGAAGGCCAGCAGGCGATACAGCGCGCCGGAATCGAGCAGGCACCAGCCGAGACGCTTGGCCAGGATGCCGGCGATCGTGCCTTTGCCCGAGCCGCTTGGCCCATCGATGGTAATCACCGGTGCTTTGATATTCACAATTGAGCCTCTTGGGCTACACGCATGCCAACATGGGCACACAGTGTAAGAAAGTTCGGAAAAGATGTAGCGACGTTAGCGCAGTCACGGATACGAATCGGCGCCGCCGCTCGCAACGACGCCACGCTCAATGCCATGGCGATGCGGTGATCGCCATGGGCATGCACGTCGCCGCCGCCTATCGGGCCGCCATCAATGATAATCCCATCAGATGTCGGTTCACACTTCACACCCAGCGCCAGCAGACCGTCGGCCATGACCTGGATGCGATCGGATTCCTTCACCCGCAGCTCCTCGGCACCGCGCAACACGGTGCGCCCCTCCGCGCAGGCGGCGGCGACGAACAGCACGGGAAATTCATCGATCGCCAGCGGCACCAGCGCTTCGGGAATCTCGATGCCTTTGAGCACAGCGGCGCGTACACGCAAGTCGGCCACCGGCTCGCCACCCACTTCACGCGGGTTTTCCAGGGTAATGTCCGCGCCCATCAGGCGCAGAATATCGATCACCCCGGTGCGGGTCGGATTGATACCGACATGTTCGAGCAACAACTCGGAACCCTCGGCAATCGTGGCCGCCACCAGGAAAAATGCCGAGGAGGAAATATCCCCCGGCACTTCTATATGGGTAGCGGTCAACGTATGCCCGGATTCGACCGACGCCGTCGCGCCCTCCACGGTCACCGGGTAACCAAAACCGCGCAGCATGCGCTCGGTGTGGTCGCGAGTCGGTGCAGGCTCGGTCACTGCGGTTTTACCTTCGGCATACAGTCCGGCCAGCAACACACAGGATTTCACCTGGGCACTGGCCATCGGCAGTACATAATTGATGCCTTTGAGTGCCTGGCCACCGCGGATGGTCAGCGGCGGGCACCCTTGCGGTCCGGTCTCGATCACTGCACCCATGTCCCGCAACGGCTTGGCCACGCGGCTCATCGGGCGCCTGGACAGCGAGGCATCGCCCGTCAGCACGCTGTCGAAGCGCTGTGCCGCCAGCAACCCGGACAACAGGCGCATGGAGGTGCCGGAATTGCCCAGGTAGATCGGCCCCGGCGCCGGTTTCAAGCCATGCAAGCCCACACCATGAATCGTCACGCGGCCGTGGTGCGGCCCTTCAATCACCACGCCCATGTCGCGAAATGCCTGCAAGGTCGCCAGGGCGTCCTCACCTTCAAGGAAGCCTTCCACTTCGGTCACGCCATCAGCCAATGAGCCCAGCATGATCGAGCGATGGGAGATCGACTTGTCACCCGGCACCCGAATGCGCCCGCTCAAGCGGCCACCTGGACGGGCGATGAAGGTCAGTTCGTCGGCATCCACTGCGGTTTCCATATAGGCGCGCCGCGCCAGGATCTTGCTGAAGTGTTCACGCGCCACCCGCGCACGGGTGAACACGCCCAAGAGTTGATGGCCATCGCCTGCATCCACGGCGTCGCGCAAGGCGTCGAGGTCGCTGCGGAAGGTATCGAGGGTACGCAACACCGCTTCACGATTGGCGAGGAAGATGTCGTGCCACATCACCGGGTCGCTGCCGGCAATCCGCGTGAAGTCGCGGAAGCCGCCGGCGGCATAGCGGAAAATCTCCAGGTTCTCGTTGCGCTTGGCCAATGAATCCACCAGGCCGAATGCCAACAGATGAGGCAGATGGCTGGTCGCCGCCAGCACTTCGTCGTGACGCTCGACCTGCATATGCTCCACATCCGCGCCCAACTCGCGCCACAACCGGTCCACCACGGCCAAGGCCGCAGGATCGGTCTGCGCAAGCGGCGTCAGGATCACTTTGTGCCGACGAAACAGCTGGGCGTTGGACGCCTCCACCCCACTCTGCTCGGAGCCGGCAATCGGATGGCCGGGCACGAAACGCGGTGGCATTTCACCAAACGCCAGTTGCGCGGCGCGCACCACGTTGCCCTTGGCGCTGCCGACATCCGTGAGGATCGCGTGGCCCAAATCCAGGCCGGCCAAAATCGCCAACAGCTTTTCCATGGCCAGGATCGGCACGGCCAGTTGGATCACGTCGGCGCCCTGGCACGCGATGGCCAGGTCCGCCTCGCAGCGATCCACCACCCCCAGTTCCACCGCCAGCTTGCGCGATTGCGGGTCCAGGTCCACGCCGACCACTTCGCCGCACAGGCCGCTCTCGCGCAGGCCTTTGGCGAAGGATCCACCGATCAACCCAAGACCGACCACCACCAGGCGACCGATCATAGGCACAGCAGGTTGCAGTGCAGTGAAATCAACCACGAGCCAGAACCTTGGCCAACGCCTCCAGGAAGCGGCTGTTCTCAGCCGGCAAACCGATGGTGACGCGCAGGTGATTGGGCATGCCGTAATTGGCCACCGGGCGCACGATCACGCCTTCGCGCAGCAAACCCTGAAAGACCGGGGCGGCTACCTGGCCGAGGTCGACGCAGATAAAGTTGCCCCTGGACGCAATCCAGCCCAGGCCCAACTCGCGAAAACCGTCCTGCAATTGCTGCATGCCGCGCTCGTTGAGGCGACGGCTTTCCTCGAGGTAATCGGCATCGTTCAACGCCGCGCAGGCCGCCGCCAGGGCCAGGCTGTTGACGTTGAACGGTTGGCGCACGCGGTTCAGCACATCGGCGACTACCGCGCTGGACAAGCCATAGCCAACCCGCAGCGACGCCAGGCCATAGGCCTTGGAGAAGGTGCGCGACACCAGCAGGTTCGGATAGGCCGCCAGGAAGGCCAGGCCATCCGGCAGGTCGCTGCCTTCGGCGTACTCGATATAAGCCTCGTCCAGCACCACGAGGACGTGCTCGGGCACGTCCTGCAGGAATTCGTTCAAGGCCTGCTCATCGAACCAGGTGCCCGTCGGGTTATTCGGGTTGGCGATAAACACCACGCGGGTTTGCGCATCGATTGCGGCCAGCATCGCCGGCAGGTCGTGCCCCCAGTCCTTTGCCGGAATCACCCGTGCATCGGCGCCTACGGCCTGGGTGACGATCGGGTAGACCGCGAATGCATGCTCACTGAACACCGCGTTCAGGCCCGGTGCCAGGTAGGCCCGGCCGACCAGCTCGAGGATGTCGTTGGAGCCGTTGCCCAGGGTCACCTGGTTCAGCTCGACCCGACACTTTTGCGCCAGCAACGACTTGAGGGCAAAGCCGTTGCCGTCGGGATAACGGGTCAGCTCGGCCAACTCTTCCCGAATCGCCGCCAACACTTTGGGGCTCGGGCCCAGCGGGTTTTCGTTACTCGCCAGCTTGACGATTTTGGACGGATCCAGATTCAACTCACGCGCCAACTCGTCCACAGGCTTGCCCGGAACGTAAGGCGAGAGTTGTTGCACGCCCGGCTGCGCCAGGGCGAGGAAGTTGCCACTCATGTCAAAGCCTCACAAAACTGCTTTCGGGTAAGAGCCCAGCACCTTGAGTGCCACGGCCTCCTGGCTGATTTTCTCCAGCACACCTTTGACCAGTGGGTCACGGTGATGCCCGATGAAGTCGATAAAGAACACGTAGGTCCATTTACCGCTGCGCGAAGGACGCGTCTCGATGCGCGTCAGGTCAATCCCGTTGTCGTGGAACGGCACCAGCAGCTCATGCAGCGCACCGGGCTTGTTGCTCATGGAGACGATGATGGAGGTCTTGTCGTCGCCGGTGGGCGGCACTTCCTGGCTGCCGATCATCAGGAAGCGCGTGGAGTTGTCCGGACGGTCCTCGATTTTCTCGGCCAGGCGCGTGAGCCCGTACAGGCCAGCCGCCATATCGCCGGCAATCGCCGCCGAGTTCCACTCGCCCTTGACCCGCTTGGCCGCCTCGGCATTGCTGGAGACCGCCACGCGCTCGACGTTCGGGTAATGCGCATCCAGCCACTTGCGGCACTGGGCCAGGGACTGGGCGTGGGAATAGATACGGCTGATGCTGTCGGTCTTGGTGCTCTCGCCCACCAGCAGATGGTGGTGGATACGCAGTTCGACTTCGCCGCAGATCACCATGTCGTGCTCGAGGAAGCTGTCCAGCGTGTGGTTGACCGCGCCTTCGGTGGAGTTTTCCACCGGCACCACGCCAAAATTCACCGCACCGGCCGCCACTTCGCGGAACACTTCGTCGATCGCCGCCATTGGCTTGCTGATCACGGCATGGCCGAAATGTTTCATGGCCGCCGCTTGGGTGAAGGTGCCTTCCGGGCCGAGGTACGCCACTTTCAGCGGCTGCTCCAGCGCCAGGCACGAGGACATGATTTCACGGAACAACCGCGCCATCTCTTCGTTGCCCAGCGGGCCCTTGTTGCGCTCCATCACGCGCTTGAGCACCTGGGCCTCACGCTCGGGCCGGTAGAACACCGGCACCTCGCCTTCCGCCAGGGACGCCATTTTCACCCGGGCCACTTCCTGGGCGCAGCGTGCGCGCTCGCTGATCAGCTCGAGGACTTTCTCGTCCAGGCTGTCGATGCGTACCCGCAGGGCCTTGAGTTCTTGCTCAGACATTAGCCGTGTTCCTTTTCGAACTCTGCCATGTAGGCAACCAGCGCGTTGATGGCGTGGATGTCGACGGCGTTGTAGATGGAGGCGCGCATGCCACCGACCGAACGGTGACCCTTGAGGTTCAGCAGGCCGCGCTCGTCGGCACCGGCCAGGAACGGCTTGTCCAGGCGGTCGTCAGCCAGGCGGAATGGCACGTTCATCCATGAGCGATTGGCGAGGTTGATCGGGTTGCTGTACAGGCCGCTGGCGTCGATGAAGTCGTACAGGGTGCGCTTCTTCACTTCGTTGAGCTTGCCCATGGCAGCCACGCCGCCCTGCTCCTTGAGCCATTCGAACACCAGGCCGGACAGGTACCAGGCGAATGCCGGCGGGGTGTTGTACATCGAGCCATTATCGGCCGCGACCTTGTAGTTGAGCATGGTCGGGCACACCGAGCGCGCGCGGCCGAGCAGGTCTTCGCGGATGATATTGACCAGGATGCCGCTCGGGCCGATGTTTTTCTGCGCGCCGGCGTAGATCATGCCGTACTTGGACACATCGATGGGGCGCGAGAGGATGTCCGAGGACATGTCGCACACCAGTGGGACATCGCCCACTTGCGGCACCCAGTCGAATTGCAGGCCGCCGATGGTTTCATTGGCGACGTAGTGCACGTAGGCCGCATCCTTGGACAGATTCCATTCGTTCTGACCAGGAATGGCGAAGTAGTCATAAGGCTTGGCGGTGCCTGCCACATTGACATGACCGTAGCGGGAGGCTTCTTCAATGGCCTTCTGACCCCAGATACCGGTGTCGATATAGTCGGCCGTGCCGCCTTCGGGCAGCAGGTTCAGCGGGATCTGGGCGAACTGCTGGCTCGCGCCGCCCTGCAGGAACAGCACTTTGTAGTGGGAGGGGATGTCCAGCAAGTCGCGCAGATCCTGCTCGGCCTTGGTGGCGATGGACACGAACTCATCGCTGCGATGGCTCATTTCCATCACGGAGAGGCCTTTTCCATGCCAGTCGAGGAGTTCAGCCTGCGCGCGCTGCAGGACTACTTCAGGAAGCGCCGCGGGACCGGCACAGAAGTTATAGGCTCTCTTGCTCACATCCAATCTCTCTGATCTGGTGGGACTGAAATCAAACACTGCTGGGGCGAGCTTGCTCGCGAAAAACCCGATAGCGCAAGGGCGTATCAGGCAGCCCGCGTCATCGTTGGCGATTTTCGCGAGCAAGCTAGCTCCTACAGGGGGCGGCGTTATATTTCAAAGGGGACAAACAACAAGGGGGCGAATCTTCATCCCCCCCCTGTGTGTCCGCTTATTCCTGCGGTTCTTCTTCGTCTGCGGCAGCATCGAGGGTTGGCTCGTCGACGTTGTCATCGCCGGCTGCGATCACCTCGCCGTCGAATTCCTCACCTTCGAGCGCTTCGCCCTCAACTTCCGAAGGCTCCTGCACACGCTCAAGGCCGACCAGTTTTTCATCCTTGGCCAGCTTGATCAGGGTCACGCCCTGGGTGTTACGGCCCAGGCTCGATACTTCCGCCACGCGGGTACGGACCAGGGTGCCCTGGTCGGAAATCAACATGATCTCCTCGCCGTCGAGCACCTGCACCGCGCCGACCAGACGGCCGTTGCGGTCGTTGCTGACCATGGCAATCACGCCCTGGCCGCCACGCTTGTACTCCGGGAACTCGCTGATGGCGGTGCGCTTGCCGTAGCCACGCTCGGACGCGGTAAGGATCTGGCTGCCTTCTTCCGGGATCAACATGGAGATCAGCTTCTGCCCTTCCGGCAGGCGCATGCCGCGCACGCCGCGGGCGGTACGGCCCATGGCGCGAACGTCGGACTCCTTGAAGCGCGTGACCTTGCCGCCGTCGGAGAACAGCATGACTTCGCGCTCGCCATCGGTGATCGCGGCAGAGATCAGCACGTCGCCTTCATCCAGTTCCAGGGCGATCAGGCCCACACTGCGTTGACGGCTGAAGGATTCCAGCGGGGTCTTCTTCACGGTGCCCATGGCGGTGGCCATGAAGATGAAGTGACCTTCGGTGTATTCCTCGACCGGCAGCATGGTGGTGATGTATTCATCACTGTCCAGCGGCAGCAGGTTGACCAGTGGACGCCCACGGGCGGCACGGGAGGCTTCCGGGATTTCGTAGGTTTTCAGCCAGTACACCTTGCCCTTGCTGGAGAACAGCAGCAGCGTGGTGTGGCTGTTGGCGACCAGCAGGTGAGCGATGTAGTCCTCATCCTTGACGCCGGTAGCCGATTTACCTTTACCGCCACGACGCTGGGCCTGGTACGCCGCCAACGGCTGGGTCTTGGCGTAGCCACCGTGGGAGATGGTCACCACACGCTCTTCTTCCGGGATCATGTCACCCAGGGTCAGGTCGAGGCGCGCATCGAGGATTTCGGTGCGGCGTACGTCGCCGTATTCGGCGCGGATCACTTCGAGTTCTTCGCGGATCACTTCCATCAGGCGCACGGCGCTGTTGAGGATGCGGATCAACTCGCCAATCTGGTTGAGAATCTCCTGGTACTCGGCCAGCAGCTTCTCGTGCTCCAGCCCGGTCAGACGGTGCAGGCGCAGTTCCAGGATGGCCTGGGCCTGTTCCGGCGACAGGAAATACTTGCCGTCACGCAGGCCGTATTGCGGGTCCAGGGTCTCGGGGCGGCAGGAATCAGCGCCGGCGCGTTCAACCATGGCCACCACGGCGCTGGATTCCCACGGCATCTTGATCAGGGCTTCCTTGGCTTCCGACGGCGTCGGCGATGCCTTGATCAGGGCGATTACCGGGTCGATGTTCGACAGCGCAACCGCCTGGCCTTCCAGGATGTGGCCGCGCTCGCGGGCCTTGCGCAATTCGAACACGGTACGACGGGTGACCACTTCACGGCGGTGACGTACGAAGGCTTCCAGCAGATCCTTGAGGTTCAGGATGCGTGGGCGGCCATCGATCAGGGCAACCACGTTGATACCAAACACGCTTTGCAGCTGGGTCTGGGCGTAGAGGTTGTTGAGGATCACCTCGGGCACTTCGCCACGACGCAGCTCGATGACTACGCGCATACCGTCCTTGTCGGACTCGTCGCGCAGTTCGGTGATGCCTTCGAGCTTCTTCTCTTTAACCAGCTCGGCAATCTTCTCGATCAGACGCGCTTTGTTCAGCTGGTACGGGAGTTCGGTGATGACGATCTGCTGGCGGCCACCGACCTTGTCGATGTCCTCGATGATCGAGCGGGCGCGCATGTAAATGCGCCCGCGACCGGTGCGGTAGGCTTCGATGATGCCGGCGCGACCGTTGATGATCGCGGCGGTCGGGAAGTCCGGGCCGGGGATGTATTGCATCAGCTCATCGACGGTCAGCTCGGGGTTGTCGATGAGGGCCAGACAACCGTCGATGACTTCACCGAGGTTGTGCGGCGGGATGTTGGTGGCCATGCCCACGGCGATACCGCTGGAACCGTTGACCAGCAGGTTGGGAATACGGGTGGGCATGACGGCCGGGATCATTTCGGTGCCGTCGTAGTTCGGCACCCAGTCCACGGTTTCTTTATGCAGATCGGCCAGCAGTTCGTGCGCCAGCTTGGTCATGCGCACTTCGGTGTATCGCATGGCCGCGGCGTTGTCGCCGTCGACCGAACCGAAGTTGCCCTGGCCGTCTACCAGCAGGTAGCGCAGGGAAAACGGCTGGGCCATCCGAACGATGGTGTCGTACACCGCAGTGTCGCCGTGGGGGTGATACTTACCGATCACGTCACCGACAACACGGGCAGATTTCTTGTACGGCTTGTTCCAGTCGTTACCCAGCTCGCTCATCGCGAACAGCACACGCCGGTGCACGGGCTTCAAGCCGTCGCGCGCATCAGGCAGTGCCCGACCGACAATGACGCTCATCGCGTAGTCGAGGTAGGACTGTTTCAGCTCGTCTTCGATATTGACCGGGAGGATTTCTTTGGCCAGTTCGCCCATGAGAAGCCTGATTCCTTTTTCGGGTGAAACTTCGTTACATCCATTCGGGACGAACAAAGCTCGCCGCTGCCGGCACGGTGCCTGACAACGACTTACGACAAATCAACGAGTTATGACACGGATCTGCACGTTATGGACCACCCCTCGGGGCAGCCCTGGAAACCGCCGGATGTTATCACAATCGCCGCCACGCACCTATCCCCCTGATGCGCATGGAGGCTAGTAATTTGATGAATGACAGGCTTGAGGGGGACGAGAGAGGCTCAGAGGTGGGGTGGTGCTGTTTTTTGAGGGCAAATCCGGGACTTTTATTGACTTTGAGGGCCAATCGGGGGCAAGCCCCCTCCCACACTTGAATTGTGAACACAGTCAAACCTGTGGGAGGGGGCTTGCCCCCGATAGCAATGGCACAGACACCACAGCCCTCAATGCAGCCGCTTACGGCACATCAACCTGGCCAGCTTGGCAGTATCCGGCCGCTCCACCACACCTTTTTCGGTCACGATTACATCAATCAGATCCGCCGGCGTCACATCGAACGCCGGATTAAATACCTGCGCCTCCAACCGCTGGCCATTCACCTCCAGCAACTCAGCGCCGTCACGCTCTTCCAGAGTCACATCATCGCCGGTAGCCATCATCAGATCGACGGTCGAGCTCGGCGCCACCACCATGAAGCGTACGCCGTGGTGCATGGCGCAAACGGCCAGTTGATAGGTACCGATCGTGCTGATCACATCGCCATTGGCCGCGATGCAGTCCGCGCCGACCACCACCCAGGTGACGCCTTTGGTCTTGAGGATATGCGCCCCGGCAGCGTCGGCATTTACCGTGACCGGAACGCCGGCGCCGGCCAACTCCCAGGCGGTCAATCGCGAGCCTTGCAGCCACGGCCGGGTTTCATTGGCATAAACCTGCTCGACCAGGCCTTCCAGGAATGCCGCGCGGATCACCCCGAGGGCCGTGCCGACACCGCCGGAGGCAAGGGCGCCGGCGTTGCCATGGGTCAGGATCGCCTGGGCGTTGCCCTGATGCTTGCGAATGCGCTCGAGGCCCAATTGGGCCATGACCACATTGGCTTCGCGATCGCTCTCATGAATCGCAATGGCTTCGGCTTCCAGCGCCGCCAACGGGTCGGCGTGTTGCTTGAGACGGTCAAGGCGCTCGCGCATGCACTTCAACGCCCAGAACAGGTTGGATGCGGTGGGGCGGGTATCGGCCAGCAATGCGTAGTCTTCTTCCCATGCCGCCTGCCAGTCGTCGCCCTCGGCAATGCGCTGGCGCGCAGCCAGGACCAGGCCGTAGGCCGCACTGATACCAATGGCCGCCGCGCCGCGCACCACCCTC
This sequence comes from Pseudomonas sp. 44 R 15, assembly GCF_900004965.1. NCBI lineage: Bacteria > Pseudomonadati > Pseudomonadota > Gammaproteobacteria > Pseudomonadales > Pseudomonadaceae > Pseudomonas > Pseudomonas sp. 44 R 15. Next base: position 367,499 of record NZ_CVTU01000090.1, on the reverse strand, counting down.
GCGCGAATGGCGGCGGCCACCTCGTCGACGGTTGAGCACGTTACCCAGCTTTCCCGGGCCGGCAATGCACGCTGATCGAGCAGGTGCAGCACGCCATCACGCCACTCGATGGCCTTCACCTTCTCCGCCGCCAACAGTCGGTCGCGCATCCCTTAACCCCGTACTCATGAACAAAAGCCGCCGATTATAGCGATCCGCCCGCCGGGACGCTCGGGTATACTTCGCCCTTCTTTTATAGCTGCCCAGGAAGAAGCCTGCGATGACGCCCACTGCCGCCCCGCTCGACTTATTACTGCTGCCGACCTGGCTGGTACCCGTCGAACCCGCCGGCGTAGTGCTCAAGGAGCATGGCCTGGGTATCCGCGACGGTTGCATCGTGTTTATCGGGCCGCGGGCGGCGGCATTGAAGCTTGAGGCGAACGAAGTGCGCGAACTGCCGGGCATGCTGCTCAGCCCCGGCCTGATCAACGCCCACGGGCATGCGGCGATGAGCCTGTTCCGCGGCCTGGCCGATGACCTGCCATTGATGACCTGGCTGGAAAAACACATCTGGCCCGCCGAGGCCAAGTGGGTCGATGAAGCCTTCGTGCGCGATGGCACCGATCTGGCCATCGCCGAGCAGCTCAAGGGCGGCATCACTTGCTTCTCCGATATGTATTTCTACCCCAAGGTCGCCAGCGATTGCGTGCACAACAGCGGCATGCGCGCGCAGATCGCCATTCCGATCCTGGACTTCCCGATCCCGGGCGCCATCACCGCCGATGAGGCGATTCGCCAAGGCATCGAGCTGTTCGGCGACCTCAAGCATCATCCACGCATCAAGATCACGTTCGGCCCCCACGCGCCTTATACCGTCAACGATGACAACCTGGAAAAGATCCGGATCATCGCTGAAGAGCTGGACGCCGCAATCCATATGCACGTGCACGAAACCGCCTTCGAGGTGCAGCAGGCCGTGGAACAGACGGGCGAGCGGCCACTGGCCCGCCTGGGTCGCCTTGGCTTGCTGGGCCCGCGCTTCCAAGCCGTTCACATGACCCAAATCAGCGAGGAGGACCTGGCTTTGCTGGTAGAAAGCAACACCAGCGTGATCCACTGCCCGGAATCGAACCTGAAACTGGCCAGCGGCTTCTGTCCGGTTGAACGCCTGTGGCAGGCTGGCGTCAATGTGGCTATAGGCACTGACGGCGCCGCCAGCAACAACGACCTTGACCTGTTGGGCGAAACCCGCACCGCCGCGATGCTGGCCAAGGCCGTCGCCGGTTCGGCCACTGCGCTGGACGCCCATCGCGCGCTGCGCATGGCCACCCTCAATGGCGCGCGGGCGATGGGCCTGGACAGCCAGATCGGCTCGCTGGAAGTCGGCAAGGCTGCGGATATCGTCGCCTTCGACCTTTCGGGGCTGGCGCAACAACCGATCTACGACCCGGTCTCACAGCTTATCTACGCCACCGGTCGCGATTGTGTGAAACACCTTTGGGTCGCCGGCAAGCAGTTGCTCGACGACCGACGATTGACCCGCATGGATGAAGCACAGTTGACCGCCACGGCCATTGCCTGGGGCCAACGCATCAGCGGGCACAGCGAATAAACCGATTTATCAGATTCAGAGGATTCACCATGAGCAACGTCGACCACGCCGAAATCGCCAAATTCGAAGCCCTGGCCCACCGCTGGTGGGACCGTGAGAGCGAGTTCAAGCCGCTGCATGACATCAACCCACTGCGGGTCAACTGGATTGACGAACGCGTCAACCTGGCCGGCAAAAAGGTGCTGGACGTCGGTTGCGGCGGTGGCATCCTCAGTGAAGCCATGGCCCAGCGCGGCGCAACCGTCATGGGCATCGACATGGGCGAGGCACCGCTGGCCGTGGCCCAGCTGCACCAGCTGGAATCCGGCGTAAGCGTGGAATACCGCCAGATCACCGCCGAAGCCCTGGCCGAGGAAATGCCCGAACAGTTCGACGTGGTCACCTGCCTTGAAATGCTCGAACACGTGCCGGACCCGTCTTCGGTGATCCGCGCCTGTTTCCGCATGGTCAAGCCCGGCGGCCAGGTGTTCTTCTCCACCATCAACCGCAACCCCAAGGCTTATCTGTTCGCGATCATCGGCGCCGAATACATCATGAAGCTGCTGCCGCGCGGCACCCATGACTTCAAGAAATTCATCCGCCCCTCCGAGCTGGGCGCGTGGAGCCGCCAGGCGGGGCTAACCGTCAAGGACATCATCGGCCTGACCTACAACCCGCTGACCAAGCACTACAAGCTGGCCAACGACGTTGACGTCAACTACATGATCCAGACCCTGCGCGAGGAGTAAGCCTGTGAAGTTGCGAGCGGTTCTCTTCGACATGGACGGTACCCTGCTGGACACCGCGCCGGACTTTATCGCCATCTGCCAGGCCATGCGCGCCGACCGTGGCCTGCCGCCGGTCAACGACCAGCACATCCGCGATGAAATCTCCGGTGGCGCGAAGGCGATGGTCGCCGTGACGTTCTCGATGGACCCGGAGTCGCCAGGTTTCGAAGCGCTGCGCCAGGAATTCCTTGAGCGCTACCTCAAGGACTGCGCGGTGCACAGCAAATTGTTCGACGGTATGGCCGAGCTGCTGGAAGACATCGAGAAGGCCAAGCTGGTCTGGGGCGTGGTCACCAACAAGCCGCTGCGCTTTGCCGAGCCGATCATGCAGCAACTGGGCCTGGCCGAACGCTCGGCCGTGCTGATCTGTCCGGACCACGTGAAGAACAGCAAGCCCGACCCGGAGCCGATGATCCTGGCGTGCAAGATGCTCGACCTCGACCCGGCCAGCGTGTTGTTCGTGGGCGATGATTTGCGTGATATCGAATCCGGTCGCGATGCCGGCACCCGGACGGCGGCAGTTACCTACGGCTATATCCATCCGGACGACAACCCGCGTCACTGGGGGGCGGATGTGGTGGTGGACCACCCATTGGAGCTGCGCAAGGTGCTGGATAGCGCGGTGTGCAGTTGCTGATTTAACTGATCGATGAAGATCCAATATGGGAGCGGGCAAGCCCCCTCCCACAGTTGATCTTCGGCGTTTTCGAATGTGAGGTTATGTATGTTTGATTATTCTGCCCCTCCAGAACTGCTCAAAGGCCGGGTGATCCTGGTCACCGGTGCCGGCCGCGGGATCGGCGCGGCTGCGGCGAAAACCTACGCCGCCCACGGTGCCACCGTGCTGCTGCTGGGCAAGACCGAGGCCAACCTGGCCCAGGTGTATGACGAAATCGAAGCCGCCGGCCAGCCGCAACCGGTGGTGATCCCGTTCAACCTGGAGACCGCCCTGCCCCATCAATACGATGAGCTGGCAGCGATGATCGAAAAGGCATTCGGCCGCCTCGACGGCCTGCTGCACAACGCCTCGATCATCGGACCGCGCACGCCCATCGAACAATTGTCCGGCGAGCACTTCATGCGGGTGATGCACGTCAACGTCAACGCGATGTTCATGCTGACCAGTACCCTGCTGCCGCTGCTAAAGCTGTCCCAGGATGCGTCGGTGGTGTTCACTTCCAGCAGCGTCGGACGCAAGGGCCGCGCGTATTGGGGCGCTTACGGTGTGTCGAAGTTTGCCACTGAAGGCTTGATGCAAACCCTGGCCGACGAGCTGGAAGACGTCGCCGCCGTGCGCGCCAACAGCATCAACCCGGGCGGTACGCGCACCAGCATGCGAGCCCAGGCCTACCCAGGGGAAAACCCGATGGAACGGCCGGCGCCGGAAGAAATCATGCCGGTGTACCTGTACCTGATGGGGCCGGACAGTGCGGGGATCAATGGGCAGGCGTTCGACGCCCAGTAACTCCTGACACAACCTGAAGCAAAATGTGGGAGGGGGCTTGCCCCCGATTGCGGTGGATCAGCCCATGAATCTGTTGGCTGAGACACCGCTATCGGGGGCAAGCCCCCTCCCACATTGGTATTGCAGCGCTCGTCAGTTTTTCACCACTTCCTCAAGCGTGAAGCGGCCCAGCGGGTTCTGCAGGAAGTTGCTCACATTCTTGCGTGAGATATTGATGTAAGGGCTGTAGTACAGGTCAATCCAGTTCACGTCCTGTTTCGCCAGTTTCTGCAACTCCACGTACATCTGTTCACGCTTGGCCGGGTCGGCCTCGATGCGCGCCTGCGCCACCAGGGCCTTGACCTTGTCGTTCTGGTAACGGGTCATGTAGTTCTGGTTGGTGTCATGGCCCAGCACGAAAGTGGTCTTCTGGTCCGGGTCGAGGATGTCGTTGGTCCAGTACATCACCGAAATATCGTACTCGCCGTCCACCAGCATCTGCCAGCTCTGGGTCGGGTCGACCTTTTGCAGGTTGGCGGTGACGCCGACCTTGGCCAGTTGATCCTTGATGATCACCGCAATCTGCTCGTCCGCTTCGTTGCCGGCGTTGACCACGTAGTTGAGCTTCAGGTCCTTGGCGCCTGCATCGGCCAGCAGCTTTTTCGCCGCAGTCGGGTCATACGGGCGTTGCAGGTTATTGGCGTAGTGATAGAGCGAGCCTTTCGGGATGTAGGAATAGGCCACGGTGCCTTGTCCGTAAGTGGCGGTCTTCACCAGCGATTGTTTGTCGATGGCCATGTCCAGCGCTTCACGCACTTCTGGCTTGGCCAGCAGGCCATGCGCGTGGTTGATCAGCAGGTGATCTTCGCGGGTGGACGGGTCGGCATGGATCACCACGTTCGGGTCTTTCTTCAGCTCTTCAACCCGGGAGAACGGTACGAAGATCGCCGTGTCCAGCTCGTTGTTCTGCACCATGCGCATGCGTGTGTTGTCGTCCGTGACCGACACCCACTCCACCCCGTCCAGGCTGACGTTGCCGGCCTGCCAGAAGTTCGGGTTCTTCTTCAGGATCACGCGGTCGCCCTTGCGCCATTCGTCCACGGTGAAGGCGCCGGAGGTCACCGGGTTTTCCGAGTAGGCGTCTTCGCCCATTGTCGTCATGGCTTTTTCCGACAGGATCGACACCGTTGGCGACGCCAATTGCGAGAGAAACGCCACCGCCGGGGTTTTCAGGGTCACCACCAGCGTTTTCCCATCGCGGGCCTTGGCGGTGTCGATCAGGCTGAACGGGTCGCTCCACAGCGACGCCTTGTTATCGCGGATGCGCAACAGGCTGAACGCCGCGTCGCTGGCGGTGATCGGCGAGCCGTCGGAGAACTTCGCGTCGCGCAGTGTGAAGGTGTAGGTCAGGCCGTCCTTGGAAATCTCCCAGCTTTGCGCCAGGCCCGGTTCCATTTTGGTGCCCAGGTTGTCCACTCGCACCAGGGTGTCGTAGACGTTGGCAAATACCCAGGTATCGCGGTTCTGCGCGCTTTTGATCGGGTCAAAGGTGGTACTGTCTTCACGGCAACCGATGGTCAGTACGCCAGCAGCCTGGGCCAGGCCGGCAGTGAGGGACCAGGCGGTCAGCGTGGCGGCGGCGAGCAATTTCAAATGGCGCGATTGCATGTCATAACTCCTTGTTCATGATGGGCAGGAAGGGGCAAAGGGTGTTCAAGCACGCAACTGTACCGATGCTCATGCACTGAATGGGTGGGCGGCAACACCACGGAACACATGGCCTGGGCATAGCGGCAGCGCGGGTGAAACGCGCAACCTGTGGGCAAATTCAGCGGGCTGGGTGGTTCGCCGGGCAATGGCTGCGCAGGCAACGGACGATGGGGGTCAATCTGCGGAATCGCCTCGATCAACGCCGCCGTATAGGGATGGCGCGGCGCAGTGAACACTGCTTCCACCGGACCCTCCTCGACGATCTTGCCCAGGTACATCACTGCCACGCGGTCGCACAGGCGCCGCACGATGGCCAGGTCATGGGCGATAAACAGGATCGCCAGGTTCATGTGCTGTTGCAGTTCCAGCAGCAGATTGATGATCTGGCCCTGGATCGACACATCCAGCGCCGCCACGCATTCGTCGGCGACGATCAAGCGCGGTTCCACCGCCAGCGCTCGGGCGATGCCCACGCGCTGGCACTGGCCGCCACTGAGGGAGCCGGGTTTGCGCGAGGCCAGTTCAGGACGCAGGCCAACCAGCTCGAGCAGTTCATCGACACGGGCGCGGATGTTTTGCGGCGCGACCTTGCGCTGCACCCGCAACACTTCGGCGAGGGTTTCACCGATGCTGTGACGCGGGTTCAGGGCGGCGTAGGGGTCCTGGAAGATCATCGCGGTTTCCCGGCGCAAGCGCGCAATATCGATGGCGCTGCCCCGGGCCATGTCGACACCGTCGAACAGCACTTGCCCGGCGCTGATCGGGTTGAGGTGCAAAACTGCCCGGCCCAACGTGCTTTTACCGCTGCCGGACTCGCCCACCAGCCCGAGGGTTTCACCGGCGGCCAGATTCAGCGACACCCCGTTCACCGCCCTCACCCACTGCTTGCTCAACCCGAACAGGCCACCGCCGGATGCGGCAAAGCGGACCTCCAGGTCCTTGATCTGCAACAGGCTCATGGGCGCCCTCCGAGGGGATAGTGACAGGCAACTCGCGCGCCTTCCGGCAACAGTTCGGTACACAGGGCGCCGACCTGCGGGCAGCGCGGGTTGAAGCGGCAACCGCCCGGCAATGCGTCGAGCAGCGGCGGCTGGCCAGGGATGGTGCGCAACAACGCATGGCCGCTGCTGTGGGCCGGCTGGCAATCGATCAGGCCGGCGGTGTACGGGTGCCGTGGCTGGGCCAGCAGTTCGTATTTGCTGCCGTGTTCGCACAGGCGCCCGGCGTACATCACCGCGATGGAGTCGCAGCTTTGCGCGACCACGCCGAGGTCGTGGGTGATCATGATGATCGACAGGCCACGCCTGTCGCGAAGGTCGAGCAACAACCGCAGGATTTGCGCCTGCACCGTCACATCCAGGGCCGTGGTGGGTTCGTCGGCGATCAGCACCTTCGGGTTGCACCCCAGCGCTACCGCAATCATCGCGCGCTGGCGCATGCCGCCGGAAAACTCATGGGGATAGTTGTCGACACGGGCCTGCGGGTCGGGAATGCCCACTTGGCGCAGCACGTCGATGGCCTGCCGGCGCGCGTCTTTCTTCGAGGCGCCTTGATGCAGGCGGATGCCTTCGGCGATCTGCTCGCCGATACGCATCAACGGGTCCAGATGGCTGCTGGGGTTCTGGAAGATCATGCCCAACTGCCCGCCACGGACGGCGCGCATGCCGGCTTCATTCAGGCGCAGCAGGTCCTGGCCGGCCAGGTGTACCGTGCCGCCTTGCACGCGCAAGTTGGGCGATGGCAGCAGGCGCATCAGGCCGCGACAGGCCAGGGTCTTGCCCGAACCGCTTTCACCGACCAACCCGAGGATTTCACCCTCGGCCAGGTCAAAGGACACGCGGTCGACCAGGGTCAGCGCATGCCCGGCGTTATCGGCGATCACGCTGAGGTCGCGCACTTGCAGCAGGCTCATGAACGATCCCCCAGGACTTGCGCCACACCATCGGCCAGCAGGCTGAAGCCCATGGCCAGGGTCACGATGGCCACGCCCGGGAAGGTGCAGATCCACCAGGCGGTGGTGATAAAGGCCTGGCCCTCGGCGACCATCGTGCCCCATTCGGCGGTCGGTGGCTGCACGCCCAGGCCCAGGTAGCTCACCGCAGCGCCGTTGAGCAGCACCAGCACCGCGTCGGACATGGAAAACACGATCGAGCCAAACATGGCATTGGGCAGCAAATGCCGGAACAGAATACGCCCATGACCAAACCCCAGGCTCCTGGCGGCCAGGGCAAAATCACTCTCCTTGAGCACCAGGATCTGTGAGCGGATCAACCGTGCATACGAGACCCAGCCCACCAGCGCCATGGCGATGTAAAAGCTCTGCAGTCCAGGCCCGAGAATGGCCATGATCGCCAGCATCAACACCAGAAACGGGAACGCCAGGACCACATCGATCACGCGCATGCACACGCTGTCCAGGCGCCCGCCGATATAACCGGAGATTGCACCGATGAAGGTGCCGATCATGAACGGAAAGATCACCCCGACAATCGCCAGTTGCAGGTCGATGCGCGCGCCCCAGATCACCCGCGACAGCACGTCGCGACCGTAGTTATCGGTGCCGAACAGGTGCGCAGCACCGGGCGCCAGCAGACTCATATCGGTGTTCTGCGCAATCGGGTCGTAGGGCGCGATCCACGGCGCGAACAGCGCCAGGGTCAGCCACGTGAGCAGTATCAACAGGCCCCACGCGGCGGTCAGCCGGCCATTGCGAAAACCCAGGCGCAGGTGCAAACGCCAGGGCGCTATCAATGGGCGGCTGGTCATTGCATTTTCACCCGTGGGTCGAGGGCCACCGTGACCACGTCGGCGATGAAGTTGACCACCACCGTCGCACAGGCCAGCACCATCGCCACGCCCTGTACCACCATGTAGTCGCGGGTAAAAATACCGCGCACCAGCAACTGGCCAATGCCCGGAATGGCGAACAGACTTTCGATGACCACCGTGCCGCTGATCAGCCAGCCGATGTTCACAGCCAGCAGGTTGACCGCCGGCACCAGGGAGTTGGGCACGACATGGCGGCGGAACACGGCGGCTTCCGACAGCCCCCGCGCCCGTGCTGCGGTGACATGATCGGCCTGCAGTTCCACCAACATGCTCGCGCGCAAATTGCGCACCAGCACTGCCGACAGCGCCAGGGCAATGGTCAGACACGGCAGGACCATATGATGGGCCTTGTCCAGCCAGGTGCGACCGTAACCGGACACCGGAAACAAGCCCCACTGCACACTCAGCAACAGGATCAGCATCAGGCCCAGCCAGAACGCCGGCATGCCCAGGCCGACCGTGGTGAATACGCGGATCAGGTTGTCTGGCCAGCCGCCTTTATTGCGCGCCGCCAGTGTCGCCAGCGGGACCGCGATCAACAGCGCCAGCAGCACACTGCCGAGCACCAGCACCAGCGTCGGTTCAATACGCGTGACGATCAGCTTCAGGGCGTCGACCTTGTACAGCAGCGATTGGCCAAGGTCGCCCTTGAGCAGGTTCTTCAGGAAGTAGAAATATTGCAGCCACAACGGTTCATCGAGGCCGTACTGGGCGCGGATTTTCAGCAACGCGTCCGGCGTGCTGCGCGAACCCAGCAGCGCGCGCGCCGGATCGCCCGGGATCGAGCGCACCAGCACAAAGGTGATCAGGCTGATGCCCAATAGCACCGGCAACAATTGCAGGGGCCGGGACAGTACAAAGCGGTAACGCGCGAGGTTCATTCGTCAGCCTCGGTGGCGGGCGAGAAAGTCCAGCAGCACCGGAAAATACGCCTCGGGTTCTTCGTAGAACGGCATATGGCTGCTGTTGGGAAATACGTGCAGTTCGGCGTGCCGGGCCGCCATCTTCATGCGCATGGCACAGGCCGGCGTGAGTTCGTCGTGCTGGCCGGTGGTGATCAATATCGGCATCTTGAACGTGGCCATTTCAGGAATGCGGTTCCAGTCCTTGAGGTTGCCGATATAAAGGAATTCGTTGGGCCCCTGCATGGTTTCGTAAGGCCCCATGTTCCAGTCGCCGAGGGAGCGTTTGACCGGCTCCGGCCATTCGTCCAGGCGGCACACGTGACGATAGTTGAGCAAGGTGATGGCGGCTTGATACTGCGGGTGATCGAGCGTGCCCATGGCTTCATGGCGCTGCATCATGGCCACGGTTTCGCTGCCAAGGGCGCCGCGCAGGCGTTCGAGTTCCCGGGACAGGTGGGGAATATCGCCGACCGTGTTTTCGAGGATCAGGCTTTTCAGCGCATCGGGGTAATGGATGGCGTACTCGATACCCAGCCAACCGCCCCAGGAATGCCCGAGCAGATGCACGGGGCCCAGGCCCAGTGCCTGGCGCACGGTCTCGACTTCTTCGACATAACGGCGGATTTCCCACAGGGAAACATCGCTCGGTCTGGCTGATGCGCCCGTGCCAAGCTGGTCGAATGCAACCACTCGCAGGTTATGGTCTTTGAGCCAGCCATGGGCGTCGCGCAAGTAGTCACACGGCAGGCCCGGCCCGCCGTTGAGGCACAGCAGCACCTCATCGCCTTCGCCAAAGCTGTAGACCACGAGATTATGGCCGTCGACTTGCACGTTGTACTGCTGGTCGGGGGCAATTTCACGCCACATGCATACATTCCTTGTGTTGTATCGGCCTGGCAGGTAGTGGCCGTTTGTACGTCAACACTACCGAGGATGCCGCGCGTCCATAACCTAGCGTTTCTTATAGGTTTGGCCTGGCAGTCCTTCGCCGGGGCGTGGCATTCTACTTGCAGCAAGTCGAGATTCAAATGAATTCGGGAGCAGAACGGATGCTGGCCAGGCTAACTGCCTTCAATAATCGCCTGATGCCGGGCAGGAGCCTGGACGAGCAGATAGACAATACGTTTATCCTCGCCCAACAGCTGGGTTTCGATGCGCTGGTGTACGACTACACGCCGGTGCCCATCGACCTCAACGGGGTGCTGATCACGCCCTCGGTGCTGCAACTGCGCAACACGCCGACCGACTGGCACGCCTTGTGGTGCAGCGAAGGGTTCTACCAGATCGATCCGGTGCAACACTTGGCCTTGCGCAGCGTATCGCCGTTTGTCTGGTCGTATGAGGCAAAGGCCGAGACTGCACTGCAAACGATCATCGACCCCTGCCATGCACCCGTTTGCTCCTACCTACACGAACAACAGTTGACCTGCGGCGTCAGCGTGCCGATCCACCTGCCCCGTGGTGGCTTCGCTTCACTGACCGGGCTGCGCACCGGTAAGGCGAGCACGGTATTGAAAGATGCGCAGCAAACCTTGTCGGACTTCAGCGTGATCGGCCACGCGTTACAGGAGGCGGCTTATCCTTTGTTCAACAAAGCAGTGCGCACCTACCCGCATATCCATCTGACCAAGCGCGAGCGCGAGTGCCTGAAATGGGCGGCCGAAGGCTTGACTGCGGCCGAGATCGCCACGCAATTGACCCGTTCGCTGGCGGTGGTGACCCTGCACCTGGCGTCGGCCATGCACAAGTTGGGCGCCAAGAACCGCGTGCAGGCGGTGGTGCGCGCCACGCACTACCGGTTGCTGGACGATTGATCCTTATCTAAAACCTAGCTGTTTTGCTAGTTACCTAAACGTCGCGTGCAGACTATCGTAGCCCTGATCATTTTTTCAGAGCAGGGTACGAAATGGAATTCATCGACAAAGTCCGCGAAGGCTACGCCCCCTTCGGCGCCTATCAGACGTGGTATCGCATCACGGGCGAGCTGTCCACCGGCCGCACACCACTGGTGATCATCCATGGCGGCCCCGGCTGCACCCACGATTACGTCGACGCGTTCAAGGATGTCGCCGCCAGCGGCCACGCGGTGATTCACTACGACCAGTTGGGCAATGGTCGCTCGACGCACTTGCCGGAAAAACCGGCTTCGTTCTGGACCGTCGAGCTATTCCTCGACGAATTGAACAACCTGCTCGACCACCTGCACATCAGCGACAACTACGCGATCCTCGGGCAATCCTGGGGCGGCATGCTCGGCAGCGAACATGCGATTCTGCAGCCCAAGGGCCTGCGCGCCTTTATCCCGGCCAACTCACCGACGTGCATGCGCACCTGGGTCAGCGAGGCCAATCGACTGCGCAAGCTGTTGCCCGAAGGTGTACATGAAACCCTGCTCAAGCATGAAGCCGCCGGTACCTACCAGGACCCGGAATACCAGGCCGCCTCGCGGATTTTCTACGACCAGCACGTGTGCCGGGTCAACCCGTGGCCGGAAGAAGTCGCGCGCACCTTCGCCCAGGTCGATGCCGACCCGACGGTGTATCACGCCATGAGCGGCCCGACGGAGTTCCATGTGATCGGCAGCTTGAAGGACTGGAACGTGATCGGTCGCTTGTCTGCGATCAACGTGCCGACCCTGGTGATCTCCGGCCGGCACGACGAGGCCACGCCGCTGGTGGTCAAGCCGTTCCTGGACGAAATCCCCGACGTGCGCTGGGCGCTGTTCGAAGACTCCAGCCACATGCCCCACGTGGAAGAACGCCAGGCGTGCATGGGGACGGTGGTGAAGTTCTTGGATGAAGTATGTTCAATGCCGCACCAAGCCCTCAAGGCTGGCTAATTCCAATGTGGGAGGGGGCTTGCCCCCGATAGCGGTGTGTCAGCCACTGGAGTTTTGACTGATACACCGCCATCGGGGGCAAGCCCCCTCCCACATTCAGACCTCAGTGGTTTCAGGTTTGGCGGTTTTCCTCAAGGTATCCGCCACCAAAGGAATCTCCTTGCCTTCGGCATCGAACAGCTTGCCGCCCCGGTAGTAGTCACCGTCGCGCAATGCCGCCACGTCGCGAAAGCACAAACTGCGCTCAGTCCCCGCCACGAATACCGACTGCTGGTCGGAGTTACCGGCGGTGAAGTGGTTGAACGTCAGGTTGAGCAAGATCGCCATGATCGCCGACGAGCTGATGCCCGAATGGAAAATGGTCGCGAACCAGCTGGGAAACTGGTCGTAGAAGCTGGGCGCGGCGATAGGAATCATGCCGAAACCGATACTCGTGGCGACGATGATCAGGTTCATGTTGTTGCGGTAATCCACCTTGGACAAGGTGCGAATACCGCTGGCCGCCACCGTGCCGAACAACACAATGCCGGCACCGCCAAGTACCGAGGTAGGCACTGCGGCAATCACCCGGCCCATGAACGGCAGCAGGCCAAGCACCACCAGGAACACGCCGCCGGTTGCCACCACGAACCGGCTTTTCACCCCGGTCACCGCCACCAGGCCGACGTTCTGGGCGAACGCACTCTGCGTGAATGAACCGAAGATCGGCGCGAACAGGCTCGACAGCATGTCGGCGCGCAGGCCGTTGCCCAGGCGTTTGGAGTCGACCTTGGTGTCGATGATCTCGCCCACCGCCAGAATGTCCGCCGAGGTTTCCACCAGCGTCACCATCACCACAATGCACATGGAAATGATCGCCGCCACATGAAAGGTCGGCATGCCGAAATGGAACGGCGTGGGAAAGCCGAACATGGGCCCCTGGGTCACGCCGGAGAAGTCGGCCATGCCCAGGAACACCGCGATCACCGTGCCGATCACCATCGCCAGCAGAATCGACAGGCGCGAGATCGCCGCGCTGCCGATTTTGCTCAGCAGCAACACCAGCACCAATGTCAGCGCAGCCAGGCCGATATTCGACATGCTGCCGAAATCCGCCGCGCGACTGTTGCCGCCCATGGCCCAGCGCGCCGCCACGGGCATCAGGGTCAGGCCGATGGTGGTAATGACGATACCGGTCACCAGCGGCGGGAAAAACCGGGTAATGCGCGAAAACACCGGGGTGATCAACAAACCGATCAACGACGCGGCCATCACCGCGCCGAGAATCGCCGGCACGCCCCCTGCCCCGTCGCTGCCAACGATCGCCACCATGGTCGCCACACCGGCGAACGACACGCCCTGCACCAGCGGCAACTGGCAGCCGAAGAACGGCAAGCCAAGGGTTTGCAGCAACGTGGCCAGGCCACCGGCAAACAACGACGCGGCGATCAACAGGCCGATATCCGCTGGCGACAACCCGGCTGCCTGGCCGACGATCAACGGTACGGCAACGATGCCGCCATACATGGTGAGCACATGCTGCAGGCCGTAGGCCATATTGGCGGCGACCCCCAGATTTTCATCTTCGGGCCGCTGCGGTGACGCCTTCGGGATAGTCATGGTGAGCGCATCTCTGTTTTTGTTGTGCGCTCACTGTATGCAATGTTAAGACTGTATGTCCATAGAGTTGTATACAATCATTCAGACAAGATAGCCTGCCGAGGCGTTACAAAAACAATCCGGCCGTCATGAGCCAGAACGCTTTCAAGCTGAAAAAACTCAATCCAAATGTGGGAGGGGGCTTGCCCCCGATCGCGGTATATCAGCGCCAAATGTGCTGGCTGATCCACTGCTATCGGGGGCAAGCCCCCTCCCACATTTTCGAGCGCATTGTCACTTCAGATCAGTTGCCAGCTCAGAGCACTGCGCCTTCGGCCGCGCCAGCCAGTAACCCAGCACCGCCACCGGTGCGGTCGCCAGCATCACAATCACCGTGATCAACAGCGGCTGCTCGATCATTGATGACACCAACAGACTGGCGAGAAAGCACAAGCCCAATTGCAGGGTATTTTGCAGAGCGGCCGCCTTGCCGGAATTTTCCGAGAACGGCATCAGTGCATTCGCCACCACAATCGGGTAACTGGCCCCGTTGCACAGCGCCATCAGGCAGAACGGAATCAGTAAGGTGGTGAGGGTCGGCACTGTCAACGTTGCAACCAGGTACAACGTCACCATGCTCAGGCAATAGAAAGCGAGCAACCACGGTAGCAAGGTTTTGCCCGGCAAGCGCTGCAAGGCGCTGCGGCAACTGTAGCCGCCGACGAGAAAGGCCAGGGTGGGCAGCACGTAACTGAGGCCGATGTCACTCGGGGTGTAACCCATGCCACCGAGGATGAACGGCGAAGCGGTCAGCCAGGCAAAGAAACTGGCGGAGCAGGCGGCAAATATCATGACGTTGCCGGTAAATACCCGTGAAGTGAGCAGCTGTGCATAGCCCAGGCGCACGGGGTGGCGCGTTTGACGCTTCGGTGCGGCGCGCAGGAACACTGTCGGCAACAGCAGAAGCAGCGACACACCCAGCAACACGCCAAAAATCGCCTGCCAGCCAAAGTGATTCAACACCATCGCGCCCAACAACGGCGCCAACGCCGGCGACAGCGACATCAGCGGCATGATGCTGGCGAACACCCGGTGAGCCTTGTCCGCCGGGTAACGATCAATCACCAGGGCCTGCCAACTCACGGCGGCAGAGCACACACCGATCGCCTGCATAAAGCGCAATGCCCAGAGCTGCGGCGCCGTCTGCACCCAGAACATACCCAGGCACCCCAGCACAAACAGGCTCAACCCCATGAGCAGGACCGGCTTGCGCCCGAGCCGGTCGGACAGTGGCCCCCACAGCAACTGCCCCAGCGCAAAACCGGCAAGGAAAATGCTCAAGCTGGCGCCCACGGCCCCGGCGCCAATCTGCAACTGCTCGCCCATGGCGCCAAACGCCGGCAAATACATGTCCATGGCGAGATAACCGAGCATGCTCAGCCCCGCCAGATACCACGTGAAACCAAAAGAATTTTTCATTGAAGCCTTGTCGATCCTGCCATCAAACTATTTGCTGACTGGCGCCCATTATGAAGCTGGCAGTTTTCCTGTGAAGCGATAATAATTGAATAGTCTTATCAATAATTTTGAAGGCAACTGCCATGTGGTCCGAATACTCCCTGGATGTGGTCGATGCCGTCGCACGCCACGGCAGTTTCAGCGCCGCCGCCCAGGAACTGCATCGCGTGCCGTCGGCCATCAGCTACACGGTGCGCCAGCTCGAAGAGTGGCTGGCCGTGCCGCTGTTTGTACGGCGCCACCGTGACGTGGAGCTGACGCCCGCCGGCCGCCTGTTTATCGACGAAGCGCGCGGGGTGATGAAAAAAATGCTCGGCACCCGCCGCCTGTGCCAGCAAGTGGCCAATGGCTGGAGCGGCCAATTGAAGGTGGCGGTGGATTCCATCGTCAAGCCGCACCGCTGTCGGCAACTGGTGCTGGACTTCTATCGACAGTTTCCCGACGTGGAATTACTGCTGGAGTACGAGGTGTACAACGGCGTGTGGGATGCGCTGGCGGACGAGCGCACCGACATTGTGATCGGCGCCACCAGCGCGGTGCCGGTGGCCAGCCACTTCAGCTTTCGTGACATGGGCTTGTTGAACTGGTTGTGCGTGGTCAGCGCCAGACATCCCCTGGCAGCAGTCAGCGGCCTGCTCAGTGACGATCAACTGCGCCCCTTTGCCTCACTGTGCATGACCGACACCTCGCGCAACCTGCCCAAACGGGACACCTGGACCCTGGATAACCAGCGCCGCCTGGTGGTGCCCAACTGGTCCTCGGCGCTCGATTGCCTGCGCGACGGTTTGTGCGTCGGCATGGCCCCGGCACATCAGGTGCTGCCGTGGGTCGAGCGCGGCGAGCTGGTGGCGCTGCAACTGCACCGCCCCTTCCCGGCCAGCCCATCCTGCGTGGCCTGGGCGCAGAACAAACTGTCGCCGGCCATGGCGTGGTTGCTGGAGTACCTGGGAGATACCGAGACCCTGAATCAGGAGTGGCTGAATGGAATCTGAAAAGCAGCACAGAATTCTGAGGGAGGGGAGCGCCTAGCTCTTGCTCGCGAGAAACTTACCGGCACCGCGTTCATTCAGAAAGCACGCGTTATCGTTGACGTTTTTCGCGAGCAAGCTCGCTCCTACAGACGGTATTAAGGCTTGCCCCTCCCACATTTTGATTGCCTTTCAGTCCAGCAGTCGGGTGATGGCTCGAACGATCATCTCGACTTCCCTGGCGTCAAGGGTCAGCGGCGGCAACAGGCGAATGATCTTGCCCCGCGTGACGTTGATCAACAGCCCGTGCTCCTGGGCGGCACGGTGTGCAAGGTCGCGATAAGGGCTGGCCAGTTCAATCCCGATCATCAGGCCTTTGCCACGAATCGCCCGCACTTGCGGGTGCCCATCCAACTCAATGCGCAAGCGATCCAGCAAGTGTTCGCCCTGGCGTGCAGCGTTCTGCAACAAGCCTTGCTCATGAATAATATCCAGCACGGTGCAAGCGACACGGCACGCCAGCGGGTTGCCGCCAAAGGTGCTGCCATGGCTGCCCGGCGTGAACAATTCGGCGACGCCGGCGCGGGCCAGGCAGGCGCCGATCGGTATGCCGTTGCCGAGGCCTTTGGCCAGGGTCATTACGTCGGGGACAATGCCCTCGTGCTGAAAGGCGAACCAGGCACCCGTACGGCCAATGCCGGTCTGTATCTCATCGAGCATCATCAGCCAGCCGTGGCGCGTGCAGTGATCGCGCAGCGCTTTCAGATAGCCGGGCGGCGCCGGTAATACACCGCTTTCGCCCTGGATCGGCTCCAACAGAACGGCGGCGATACGCGCGCTAAATTGTTGGGTGATACGTTCCAGTGCGTCCAGATCGCCAAAACTCACCCTCAGAAAATCCCCCGGCAAACGTTGAAACCCAAGGCGTACCGACGGCCCGTCACTGGCTGCCATGGTGCCCAGCGTGCGCCCGTGGAAAGCGTTCTCCATCACCACTACCAAGGGTTGCTCAATGCCTTTTTTCCAACCATGCAGCCTTGCCAGTTTCAGCGCCGCTTCATTGGCTTCAGCGCCTGAATTATTGAAGAACGCGCGGTCCAGCCCGGACAGCTGGGTCAGGCGCCGGGCCAGACGCTGTTGCCAGTCAATGCTATAGAGGTTGGAGGTGTGCAAAAGCAGGCCGGCCTGCTCGCTGATGGCCGTTACCAGCCGCGGATGGGAATGGCCGACATTGGTCACGGCCACGCCCGCAACCGCGTCCAGGTATTCGCGGCCGTGCTGATCCCACAGACGCGTGCCCAAACCACGGGTGAAACTCAAGGCCAAGGGTTGATAGGTGCTCATCAGGCAGGCGGCAGTCATGGGGCGGGCTCCAGTGCATCGTTGCGGTGTTTAAGTATCGTTAGCCACCACAGCTGGATAAACTGCGAATTACTGCAATTACTTTAAACCAGGACTTGATAATGGATCTGTTCCAAGCCATGTCGGTGTACGTGAAAGTCGTCGAGACCGGCAGCATGACCGCTGCCGCGCACGAGTGCGGGATGTCGACCACCATGGTCGGCAACCATCTGCGGGCGCTGGAGCAACGACTGGGCGTCAGTTTGCTCAAACGCACCACCCGCAAACAGAACCTTACGGAATTTGGCGGGCAGTATTATCAGCGCTGTCTGGAAGTGCTGGGGCTGGTGGCCGACTCCGAGCTGCTGGCGGAGCAGATTCACAGCGAAGCCCCCAAAGGCACCCTGCGTATCACCGCCCCGCCCGTGTTCGGCACCGAACGTCTCGTGCCGGCCTTGAGCGAGTTTTCCCAGCGCTACCCGCTGATCGACCTGTACGTGGTGCTGAGCAATGAGCGGATGGACCTGGTCGACAGCGGCTTCGACGTGGCGATCCGTCTCGGCGAACTGGAAACCTCCAGCGTGATCGCCAGGCCCCTGCAGGCCTACACCCTCACCCTCTGCGCGTCCCCTGCGTACCTGGCGCGGCGTGGCACGCCGCAGACTCCGGCGGACCTGCAGCAACACGACTGCCTGGCCTTCGCCTACCCTGCGACCGACAACTGGCGCGACACCGACAAACTGTGGCGCATGACCGGGGACGCGGGCGAGGTAGAGGTGCCGGTGGCCGGCTCATTGACCATCAACAGCTCCCAGGGCTTGCGCCAGGCGGCGGTAAACGGCATGGGCATCATCATGCTGGCGGATGCCCTGGTGCAACCGGACCTGGAGAGCGGCAAGCTGGTCGCCTTGCTGACCGGCTACAAACTGCCCAGCCGGCCCATGCACCTGCTGTATCGCCAGGACCGTTATCGCCTGCCCAAGCTGCGGGCCTTCGTCGATTTTGTCATGGAGAAATGGGCGCGCTAGAACGCCACGCCACGTTCACGCAGATGCGCGGCGGTGCGCTCGGCCGACACGTGGTGGATGCCCTGCCAGCCAAGGGCGATGGCCGCGTCGACATTGCCGACGACATCATCAATGAACACCACCTCATTGGGCTGGATGTCCGGCAGATGGGCACGGATCCGCGTAAGACTGGCCTGGTAGATCGCCGGGTCCGGCTTGATCAGTTTCAATTGGCCGGAGACGACGATATCGCGGAACAATTGCAGGAACGGGTAGCGTTCAAGGGCATAGGGAAAGGTTTGCGCCGACCAGTTGGTCAGCCCGAACAACGGCATATTGGCCTGATGCAACGCGGTGAGAATCGCAACCCCTTCCGGCAACGCACCACGCAACATTTCGTGCCAGCGCGCGTAATAAGCCTCGATCAAGGCCCGGTGTTCAGGATGTTGGGCAATCAGGCTGCGGGTGCCTTCAGCCAGGCTTCGGCCGGCATCCTGCTCGGTGTTCCAGGCCTGGGTGCAGATATTCTCGAGAAACCATCGCCGTTCCTGCTCGTCGGCAATCAGCTTGCGATACAGATGCTGCGGGCTCCAGTCAAACAACACGCCACCGAAATCAAACACTACCGCACGGATCGTCATGGGTTTGCTCTCGTTTGCACAATGAGTGGGGCAGTCTGGCATGCGCAGGACCCGCAGCATAAGGCAAGCACGCGTAGGATCGTTCTGAAAATTCACCAAACCTCTGCGTAAGGAGCCAATCTCTTTTACTGTCAGCCCTATCAAGGAGAACAGTGACTGAACGGAATCATCCCGCACTGCCGCTAGACGTGACGTAGAGGTATTCCGATGAAAACCAGGACTCTCAGTGTTACATCACCCTCCGCACTCAGCATGGAAGCCTTGCACCGCAAACAGTCCCTTCAGAAAAACGCAGGTGCCGGAGAATCCGACAGCCTGCACACCCCCCTGATCGAGCGGGTAAAAGAGCAAACAGGAATAGTTTCAAGCCACCTTGAACCCTTGCAACAGATCGCGGCGACCACCAACTCCACCATCGGCATACGCCCAGTCGAGTCCGTGGCTACCGGACTGATAGAAGCCGGACACCCCACCAAGGATTTTCACATCAAGGGCAAAAGTGCCAACTGGGGGCCGCAGGCCGGTCTGATCTGTATCGACCAGGCCTTCAGCAAGCTGGAGGGCACGCCGGAAAAAGTCGCTGGCGCCAACGTGCAGATCCTGGATTGTGTCGCGCAAGGCCATGCAGTCCCGATCCCGCTGAAACTCTCGCGCGGCCGCCTTAACGAATTGGTGAAGCTGGGCGCTATCACTGAGCTGTCTGCAAAAGACGCCAACGGTACGCTGCACCTCAGCGCCCAAGGGCCGAGCGGGCAACGCTATACGTTTCAAGCCCGTTGCGCTTCGCCCGCCGCCGACACCTATCTGATCACCCACCAGGACAAGCCGCTTGAAGTGCTGGCCAAGCAGGCAGAGGGCAAGCCTTTGACCGCCGACTACGATCTGCATATGGTCGCGCCGCACCTGAGTGACTTCGGGGCCCAGGATAAGCTCCCCGTATCGGGTGTCGCGCACAGCGTGTTCAAGGAACGAATCAGTGGGTACAAAAAGGTACCGCAAGAACTGCACGCGGACTTTAAAAGCGCGGACAGTTTCTATCAGAAAGAAGATCCCCATCTCGGCAATGCAACTGCGCGACTGCAGCAGATGATAAACATCATCAACCGCAAACTGGTGGGTGATGCGGAGCCAGTGGTTCACCACAGTGCGGATTCAGGCAACCCGTTCACGGACGTGAGCGCAAATTACCCGGTGACCTTTTTCCTGCCGGCGAAACTGGGCAGATTCGATGAAATCAGCATCATCTGTAACGCTCGGGAAATGGCCGAATTCATTAACACCGCCAAGGACAGCGGCTATCATTTGCCGTTGAATCCACTCTGGGAGAAAGAAGTGGTCGAGGTGCGACGGCCTGACTTCATCCGCGCGCAAAACCTTATTCAACTCAAACTCGGGCGAACAGCAGCCTGATCACTTTGTGATCCAGGCCGCTGCCAATCACATCATTTACGCCTGGACCAGACCGTTGATCTTGACGGTCGGGTTCACGTCCGCGTCGTAGTCCACGCCATCGACTTCAAAACCGAACAAGCGCAGGAACTCAGCCTTGTAGCCGGCAAAATCGCTGATCTCGTTGACGTTGTCGTCGGTGACCTGGTTCCACAGCGCCGCCACGGCGTCCTGGACCTTTGGCTCCAACTCGGCCAGGTCGGCACGCAGGCGACCGTCGGGATCCAGCTTTGGCTCGCTGCCGTAGAGGCTGTCCTTGAACAGGCCATAGACCTGCTCGATGCAGCCTTCGTGAGTGCCCTGCTCTTTCATGACCTTGAACAGCAGCGACAGGTACAGCGGCATGATCGGGATTGCCGAGCTTGCCTGGGTGACCACGGCCTTGAGCACCGACACACGGGCGTCGCCCTTGAGTGCAGCGAGGTTTTCGCGCAGGGTCAGGACTTTCTTGTCCAGGTCCTTCTTGGCTTCGCCGATGGAACCGTTCCAGTAGATGTCCTGGGTCAGCTTTTCGCCGAGGTAAGTGAACGCGGTGGTCTTGGCGCCTTCGGCCAGTACGTCGGCGTCGCGCAGGGCATCGATCCACAGCTGCCAGTCTTCGCCGCCCATCACTTTCACGGTGCCGTCGATTTCCTCCTGGGTCGCCGGTTCCAGCGTCGTGTCGACCACCACGCCCTTGTCGGTGTTGATCCCACGCAGGGTCACCGCCTTGCCGATCGGCTTGAGGGTGGAGGTGTGCACCACGCCTTGCGGGTCGGTACGGCGTGGCGCGGCCAGGCTGTAGACCACCAGGTCGATCTTGCCCAGGTCTTTCTTGATGGTGTCGATGGTCAGGCGCTTGATCTCGTCGGAGAACGCGTCGCCGTTGATGCTCTTGGCGTACAGGCCCTTTTGCACGGCAAACTTCTCGAACGCCGCGCTGTTGTACCAGCCGGCGGAGCTCAGCTTGCCTTCTTCGCCTTCTTTCTCAAAAAACACGCCCAGGGTGTCGGCGCCGCAGCCAAACGCAGCACTGATGCGCGCGGCCAGGCCGTAGCCGGTGGAAGCACCGAGGACCAGCACCTTCTTGGGGCCGCCTTCGATTGCGCCGTTTTGGGTGACGTACTCGATCTGCTCCTTGACGTTCGCTTCACAGCCAACAGGGTGAGCGGTCACACAGATAAAGCCACGAACCCGCGGTTTGATGATCATAAAAATTCTGCCTCTTCCAAGGTGCCGAAGGCCAATGGTGGCCATTCAACTTCAATCGTACCGGTCTATGACGCCTGAAAAACCGAAGCGTCACGATAGACGCAAATCTTCCGTTCTCAAAATTCAATCCACCCACCCTGACGACCGTTACAAACTGTGCACCGCGTTAACACTTTTCGAACTATTTAAAACGCCCAAGCACGGCAGAAACCCCTATCATGACGATATTGTTTCATTATGTTTCAAGTTTGGAGCCAGGTTTCATGAGCAAAAATGCTGTCGGCAAAAAGCTGGTGTCCCTCGCCTGGGTCGTCGGCGTTCTGCTGCTGATCTACTGTTTCCCGCGTATCTGCCTGGTGTTTCTGCTGCTGGTGCTGTTCTGCGGTGTTTATGATTTTTTGCGCAACGGCCTCTACGACCGCGGCACCATCAAGAAATATTTCGTCGGCAACGGCCGCAATACCTGGGTGCTGGCACCGTTCAACACCCTGCTCGATCTGTTGAGCAAGCGCAATCGGCATGTCTACACCATGCAAGACCTGCCGCCGGCCTGGCGCGAAGACCTGCAACAGGTCATTAACGACGCCATGGCCCGCAAGGAAGAAATCATCGGTTACCTGGACGCACGCATGGCCGAGAAGAAACGCGGCATGCTGTTTTTCCAGTGGTACGGTCGCCCCATCGAAACCACCCTGGACATCCCGCAACTGCGCAAGAAACTGCCATTCGTGAAGACCATCGGCGTGTCGGTGTTCAACGAGAACCGCTCGACATCGTTCCACTTCGGCCCCCTGCGCATGATGTTCCGCGTGCTCTACAACATGGCGCCGGCGCCGCACCACGAAGGCGTGTATATCCAGGTGGGCAAGCACAAGCACTATTGGCACGACGACCCATTGTTTATCTTCGATGACACGCTGATGCATGCGTCTTTCAACAAGAACGATGCAAAACGTTACTGCCTGTTCATTGATATCGTGCGGCCAACCCGGGTGCCCTCCGTGCTTAACGCCGTGATCGCGGGGTTTGCCGGCCTGGTATTTACCCTGCGTCGGGTTTTCTACAAAAACTGGAAGCTGATCCAGTAAGTTCTGCGGCATGATGGGGCTGGACGGTATTTGCGCTCGGCCTTGCGCCTGAGGTAAATAACCGTCTCGTGCGACCGTATACGGCGCCCATCATTCTCAAGCCACCGCGCCTGTCGTGGATGCGGTGGCTGTGCTTTCAAGGAATCAGAATGCCCCAACGTCAAGTCATCAACGCCGCCGTCAGCCCCAAGGGCAGCCTCGAAACCCTGTCACAACGTGAAGTCCAGCAACTGAGTGAAGCCGGCAGCGGCAGCGTTTACGCCCTGTTTCGCCAGTGCGCCCTGGCGATCCTCAACACCGGCGCGCATATCGACAACGCCAAGACCATCCTCGATGCCTACAAAGACTTTGAAGTGCGCATCCACCAGCAAGACCGGGGCGTACGCCTGGAACTGCTCAACGCGCCCGCCGACGCCTTCGTCGATGGCGAGATGATCGCCAGCACGCGCGAAATGCTGTTCAGCGCCTTGCGTGACATCGTCTACACCGAGAATGAGCTGGACAGCCAGCGCATCGACCTGAGCAACTCCCAGGGCATCACTGACTACGTGTTCCACCTGCTGCGCAACGCCCGTACGCTGCGCGCGGGTGTCGAGCCGAAGATCGTGGTGTGCTGGGGCGGCCACTCGATCAACACCGAAGAATACAAATACACCAAGAAAGTCGGGCACGAGCTGGGCTTGCGCAGCCTCGACGTGTGCACCGGCTGCGGCCCCGGCGTGATGAAAGGGCCGATGAAAGGCGCGACCATTTCCCACGCCAAACAACGCATCACCGGTGGCCGCTACCTGGGCCTGACCGAGCCGGGCATCATCGCTGCCGAAGCGCCCAACCCGATCGTCAACGAGCTGGTGATCCTGCCGGACATCGAGAAACGCCTGGAAGCCTTTGTGCGTGTCGGCCACGGCGTCATCATCTTCCCCGGCGGCGCCGGCACCGCTGAGGAATTCCTCTACCTGCTGGGCATCCTGATGCACCCGGACAACCGCGACCTGCCGTTCCCGGTGGTGCTGACCGGGCCCAAGCATGCGGCCCCTTACCTGGAACAACTGCACGCGTTCGTCGGCGCTACCCTCGGCGAAGCGGCGCAGAAGCATTACCAGATCATCATCGACGATCCGGCCGAAGTCGCGCGCCAGATGACGCTGGGCCTCAAGGCCGTGAAGCAGTTCCGACGCGAGCGTAACGACGCGTTCCACTTCAACTGGCTGTTGAAGATCGACGAAGGTTTCCAGCGCCCCTTCGACCCGACCCACGAAAACATGGCCAGCCTGCAACTGAGCCATGCGCTGCCGCCCCATGAACTGGCGGCCAACCTGCGTCGCGCGTTTTCGGGGATCGTGGCAGGTAACGTGAAGGACAAGGGCATTCGCCTGATCGAAGAAAACGGGCCGTACGAGATTCACGGTGACCCGGCGATCATGAAACCGCTGGACGAGCTGCTTAAAGCGTTTGTCGCCCAGCACCGCATGAAGCTGCCGGGCGGCGCGGCGTATGTGCCGTGCTATCGCGTGGTGCAGTGAGCGGGCGCGGTCGGTCATAGTTTGTATCGGTTTGGCCCATGGCCAAAGGTGTGGGGATTGAGAGTCCGAGCTAGGGTTTGAGGACGACTCACCACACCTGCGAGCCACCTATGGACCAACGGATATTGTCCTCCATCATTCCTTACCCTAAGGTAAGGAATATCACGATGGAGAGCTTCACTATGGCGACCGCCACACTGACTTCAAAAGGGCAAATCACCATCCCCGTCCAGGTGAGGACAGCCCTCGGCCTGGAAACAGGCGACCGGGTGGAATTCGTCGAAATGGAAGACGGCAAGTTTTCCATGATCGCCGCCAGTAAAACCGTCACCGACCTCAAGGGACTGATCAGCAAGCCTGCCACTGCTGTGTCCATCGAGGACATGAACCAGGCCATCGCGGCCCGGGGAGCAAACGCCGGATGATCGGCCTGGATACCAACGTGCTGGTGCGCTACGTCACCCAGGACGATCCCATGCAGTCAGCCAAGGCGTCCAGATTGATAGAATCACTCACCGCTACATCACCGGGTTTTGTCAGCCTGGTGACCGTTGTGGAGTTGGTGTGGGTCCTGCAGTCCTGCTATGCGTCGGCCAAAAGCGATGTGGTGATGGTGCTGGAAACCCTGCTGCACACTCGCGAGCTCACGGTTGAGCGCGCCGATATCATCTGGCAAGCCCTGCGCAAGTTCGTGGCGAACACGGCAGACTTTGCCGACTGCCTGATCGAACGCTGCGCCCATGCGGCGGGTTGCGAATACACCGCCACCTTCGACCTCAATGCGGTCAAGGCGACGGGTATGAAACGTATCGGCTAGGCCGTCTTTTGCAGGAGCGAGCTTGCTCGCGAAAAACACCAACGATTACGCGAACATTCAGGTAGCACGCGGCGCCTGTGGCTTTTTCGCGAGCAAGCTCGCTCCTACGACAGGAGAGGACGCTCGGTCAACGAATCCAGCCACCGACCTGCCAGTGATACCCGTCATTGCGCTGTACCCAATGCGGATGCACATAACGATATCCCTCGCGCACCGGCTCCCAGTGGCCGTGCACCGCCACATAGCGCCCGCCTTGCCAGCGCCAGTAACCGCGTGACCAGATATAACCTTCGCGCGCCGCCGGCTCGACTTCGATCACTTGCACCGGCGGCGGTTGGGGCGCCACGACTTCCACATACTCATGCTGTACCGGCCGACGCTCATGCACGACACGCTCTTGCACACACCCGGATGCTGCGACGACTACCGCCGCCATTGCCGCATAACGTAGCAACATACAAAACCCTCGGGCCTAATCGCCCCGCATCTGTATCAGTAAGAAATCCCCCTTTGTTGCAACCAGGCCTCCTGCTTGGGCATGGTTTATTTTTAACAGGAGATGTCTGTCAGATTGCTGAACCCACCGGCCTCAAGACGTGCACTCGACGGTCGGTCGCTTCAGGCGCAATAAAACCAGCCCGGCAATGACCACGGCGATGCCGGCGTAGGCCGAGGCATGAATTCTGTCGCCGAACATCAACGCCGCCCATACGAGGGTGACCGGAGGCTCCAGGTAGACCAACGCGGCAACCTGGGTAGCCGTCATCACACGCAGCAGTTGCCACAGGCTCAAGTAAGCGGCAAAGGTGGAAAACACCGTCAACCACACAATCGAAACCAGTACGTCGGTGTCATGGGGAATGCTCAAGGTATCGGTGTACAACACAGCGCCGGTGAAACCGATCAGGCTCAGCAGCGATTGGATAAACAGCGGTATGAGCAAACCGACATTCTCGCTCTGCACCGAACGACGTTCGTACAGCGTCGCCAGGGTCAGCCCCAGCGCCGAGACCAGTGGCAACCCGTACATGGCCAGGCTTACCTCGGTTGCGCTATGGCTGTACTGCCCGGCGATCACAATTGCCACGCCCGCAAAGCTGATCACGAGCCCCACCCATTGCCAACCGCCGCTGCGCTCGGTGGCGCTGCCCGTCGACAATGCTGCGGTCATCAACGGCTGCATCGCCGCGATGATTGCCGCTATGCCTGGCGGCAAACCGTTCTGGATCGCCACATAGAGGCAGCTCAGGTACAGAAACTGCGACAGGCAACCGATCACCGCGTAGTGGCGGATCTGCGCCCATGTAACCTTTAACAACCTGACGTTCAGGAACAGCCCCAGGCACAGCGATACCAACAGGAATCGCCAAAACAGCAGGTTGAACGCACCGCCTTCCTGAGTGCCGAGCTTGGCGCCGATATAGCCCGAACTCCATGACAGGACAAACGCCCCTTGCAACAGCAGCAATCCCAGGGTTGATCGCTTCATGCAGCCCTCCAGCCTTAGTCGATTGACTTCAAGGCTAGGGACAGGAGACTCTTCTGTATATTTGAATAACCTGCACCATCAATCCGTAAAAGTCGAACCATGGCCAAACAGTTGAATATCGATTTACTGCGTACCTTTCATGCCGTCGCGCGCTTTGGTCGCTTCAACGAAGCGGCCGAGCACGTGCACCGCAGCGCTTCCACCGTAACCACGCAGATTCAGAAACTGGAAGACCAGGTCGGCCAGCGCCTGTTTAGCCGCAGCAACCAGGGCGTGGAGCTGACGCTGTACGGCAGAAAACTGCTGGACGAAACCAGCGAATTTCTCAAAAGCCACGACCGCCTTCTGATCGCCCTGATGCCCCAGCGCATGCAGGGCAAGATCCGCCTGGGCGTGCCCGACACTTATGCGCCCGCCTTCATCCAGGCATTTGTGCCACGACTGATCACCGACAACCCGCTGCTTGAGATGGAAATCGAAGCGCGCACCAGTGGCGAACTGCTGAGCCTGTTCACGGCAAACCAACTGGACCTGGCAATCACCGTCAGCGCACGGCCGCTGGCACAGGGTGAGCGCCTGGGCTCGGTGCAACCGCTATGGGTGGCAGCCGAGCAGTTCAGTTCTCCGCCAAACGCGCCGCTGCCCATCACCGTGCCCATCGCTGGTTGCCCGTATCGAGCGGCGGCGTTACAGGCGCTGAAAGATCACGGGGTTTACCATCGCGTACTGCTGGAAAGCCCCAACTCATCGGCAGTAGAGGCTTGCGTGCGCAGCGGCGTGGCCGTGGGCCTGATGGAGGAAAGCCGCATGGGCGAAGGGCTGAGACACATCACGCAACTGCCGGCCCTCCCCCGCCCAGCATCTGTATCTGCTGTGCGACACCGCTAATGCACTGGCGCTGCATCTGTACGAGCAAGTCAGGCACTTCAGGGTCTGAACGCCGTACACAAAAAAGCCCGCTGACCGTTACCGGTTCAGCGGGCTTTTGCTTAAGCCTTACTTACAGCGCAAGATCAGACGCCGGCTTGCTCGGCTCAGCCGCAGGCTTGGCAGCCTCGGTGGCCTGTGGAGCAGCCAGTTGCGGGATCGCTGGCGGTGGCGTCAGTTGCAGCACACCGGCCGTGTAGGCCCATTCCTTGGCAACCGCTTCAGGGCTTTCGTTCAGCTTGGTGCCGTAGCTTGGCACGATCTGGTGCAGTTTTTCCTGCCAGGCCGGGCTTGCTACCTTGTCCTTGAAGACTTTTTGCAGCACGGTCAGCATGATCGGCGCTGCGGTCGACGCGCCTGGCGATGCACCCAACAGGCCGGCAATGGAGTTGTCGGCGGAGCTGACCACTTCGGTACCGAGTTTCAGCACGCCGCCCTGCTCTTCGTCACGCTTGATGATCTGCACACGCTGGCCGGCTTGCCACAGGCGCCAGTCGGACTGCTTGGCGTTCGGGAAGTATTCCTGCAGCGCCTTGAAGCGGTCGTCATCGGACAGCATCAGTTGGCCGGCGAGGTACTCGACCAGCGGGTATTCACGAATACCGACCTTGGTCATCGGCCAGATGTTGTGAGTAGTGGTACTGGTCAGCAGATCCAGGTACGAGCCTTCCTTGAGGAACTTGGTCGAGAAGGTGGCGAATGGGCCAAACAGGATCACGCGCTTGCCGTCCAGCACGCGGGTGTCCAGGTGCGGAACCGACATCGGTGGCGAGCCTACCGAAGCCTTGCCGTAGGCCTTGGCCAGGTGCTGCTCGGCGACGGTTGGGTTATCGGTCACCAGGAACGAGCCGCCAACCGGGAAGCCGGCGTATTCCTTGGCTTCAGGAATGCCCGACTTTTGCAGCAGGTGCAGGGCACCGCCGCCGGCGCCGATGAACACGAACTTGGCGTCGGTTTCAGTCTTGGTGCCGTCTTTGAGGTTTTTGTAGCTCACACGCCACGAACCGTCGTCGTTGCGGGTGATGTCCTGCACTTCGCTCGACAGTTTCAGGTCGAACTTGGGGGTGGTTTGCAGGTGGGCAACGAACTGGCGGGTGATTTCGCCAAAGTTCACGTCGGTGCCGATCGGGCTCCAGGTGGCCGCGATTTTCTGGTTGGGGTCACGCCCTTCCATCATCAGCGGGACCCACTTGGCGATCTGCGCCGGGTCTTCGGAGTACTGCATGCCGGCGAACAGCGGGCTCGCCTTCAGCGCTTCGTAACGTTTTTTCAGGAACTTGATGTTGTCATCGCCCCACACAAAGCTCATGTGCGGTGTGGAGTTGATGAACGAACGCGGGTTCTTCAACACGCCTTGCTGGACCTGCCAGGACCAGAACTGACGGGAGATCTGGAACGCTTCGTTGATCTCGACCGCTTTAGGGATCTCAACGTTGCCGTTCTTGTCTTCCGGGGTGTAGTTCAGCTCGGCCAGGGCCGAGTGACCGGTACCGGCGTTGTTCCAGCCGTTGGAGCTTTCTTCGGCCACGCCATCGAGGCGCTCGACCATCTCCATCGACCAGTCCGGTTCCAGCTCATTGAGCCAGACACCCAGGGTCGCACTCATGATGCCGCCGCCGATCAGCAGCACATCGACTTTCTTTGCCTCTTCCGCGTGAACGGACGTGATCCCCATCGACAAAGCCAGCCCCAGCAGGGCAGTGTTTACTTTTTTAAACATCAGTAGCACCTATGATAAAACGCCATCCGCCCCACCGCCCCTGATTGTTCAAGGCTGCAGGGTGGGCACACAAGGCCGATGGATCGACCTCACTGTTATGTCCCTTCTGCGCTGACTTCTTATCATTATTGGCTTCAGCTACCTGGGCGACAGCCAATCGCTGGGACGTATACGGGTGTACGCACCAAGGAAAGCCTAGACCAGGACGGCGCGCAGAATATCACGCCAAACAGCGTTTATGCGCCGTTTGGCCGATTGACACCGCTAAATCGCGGCTTTTATTGCGCACGTGTCAAGACTGCCAGCCGCGACCTGGGGTCACAGGCCCGGAACTCTCGCGCTCGAGGCTGTTCTAGACACCTTCACAGTCGCCTGCGTAGCATCGGCGATTGTCTTTCGTGCACCTCATCCAAACAGAGCGATCCATGTCTATCCAGCAAACACCCGGGCACCTGCTGCCCGCGCGCAGCGCCGCCAAAATGGAAGCGGCGATGGCCGTGGGCGCGTTCGCCATCGGCACCGGCGAATTCGCCATCATGGGCCTGATGCCCGACATCGCCCAGAACCTGGGCTTGAGCGAACCGCAAGTCGGCCACGCCATCAGCGCCTACGCCCTCGGCGTGATGGTCGGCGCCCCGCTGCTGGCCATCCTCGGCGCCAAGCTGCTGCGCAAACACATGCTGCTGTTGCTGATGGGCCTCTACGCCCTGGGCAACTTCGCCACCGCCTTCACCCCCACCTTCGGCTCGCTGGTGGCCTTCCGCTTTATCAGCGGCCTGCCCCACGGCGCCTACTTCGGCATCGCCGCCGTGGTCGCCTCCAGCATGGTGCCCACCGACAAACGCGCCGGCGCGGTGGCCCGCGTCATGATGGGCCTGACCCTGGCCATGCTGCTGGGCAACCCCATCGCCACCTTCCTCGGCCAGCACCTGGGCTGGCGCTCGGCGTTCGCCCTGGTCAGCGTGATCGCCCTGCTCACCATCGCCCTGGTCTGGCAATTCGTGCCCCACCGCCACGACGAAGAACGCAGCGACCCGCGCAAAGAACTGCGCGCCTTCACCAAACCTCAAGTCTGGATGGCCCTGTCCATCGGCGCGATCGGCTTCGCCGGCATGTTCTGCGTATTCAGCTACCTGGCGCCGACCATGCTGGAAGTGACCAAAGTGTCGCCGCAGTGGATTCCGTTTGGCCTGGCAGCCTTTGGCGTGGGCGGCATCATCGGCAACATTGCCGGCGGCAAGCTGTTTGATCGCCTGCAATTTCGGGCCGTGGGTTGGATCATGGTGTGGTCGATGGCCGTGCTGATTTTCTTCACCTTCGCTGCCAGCTCACTGTGGAGCGTACTGCTGGGCATCGGCCTGGTCGGCACCATGATCGCCATGGCTGCGCCGCTGCAAATCCGCCTGATGGACATCGCCCACGAAGCCCCAAGTTTGGCGGCGGCCTCCAACCACGCGGCGTTCAACCTGGCGAACGCGCTGGGCCCCTGGCTTGGCGGCATAGCGATTACGGCCGGGCTCGGCTGGACAAGCACCGGCTACATCGGCGCGGTAACAGCCCTCATCGGCCTGGGCCTCTACCTCATCGCCCGTCGTATGAAGGGCGGCAACTAACGCCGCCGATTTTGCGCCGATCACAGTTCCAATGTGGGAGGGGGCTTGCCCCCGATAGCAATGGGTCAGTCAACACACCACTGACTGACCCACCACCCCATCAATCATCATGCAACAACCCCGACCCATACTCCCCATAACTACTCCCCAGCCCGCTGCCACCAAAATTCATCCTGGCGGCTTTGCTGGGGCTGTGGTCCCCAAACGCCTGGCATCCACCTGAAAAGCACGGGTCACTGCTCACGGCGGATGAAGATGAACAAGCGCTCAACAGCAACGTGCCGGTGATCATTGCGACTTTTACGAGGTTTGAGATCATGGTTGCAGTTCCCTGTGAGCTGGAGGCGCGGGGGTCCTCGCTTGCAGGGAATCGTAGACCTCAACGGCGCGGGGAATTATGAAACTTTGCCAGGGGGACAGGATGGGTTCAGGTTGCCGCCTTGGCGTAAGGCGGCGGGGTTGGTTGTCAGGCTTTGACTGGTTTGCTAACAGGCGCAACTTGCTCCTGGGCTCGGTCAACGAGTAGCGAACTCAACTCGATCAACTGCTGAATGCCCAGGGCGATGGCGCGTTGGGAGTCGTCGAGATCGAACGCCAGGGTGGCGGCCATTTCGTTGGCGGATGCTAGGTTTTCGGCGGCGTTGGCCAGGAGGGTTTCGGGGTCGAGGGTTGGGTTGACGAGAAAGAGGTTATTGCTTGGATGTTCGGTGGAGGCAGCGTCGTCGGATGGGGGCAAGTGATGGCTGATTGCTCGCTGGGCTGCGGCTTGAAGCTTGGGATCGGCGGAAGATGCGCTTTGATCAAGTGAAGAACTGCGTGTGTTGTAGTGCATGGGCGAAGCTCCAAATATTTATGGGAGTTAAAACGCCTTAGCAGTTCGGACTTCCACCTCCGGCCGCTGGGTTTGCAGCGGCTCGAGGAGGTTAGCTATGAGAGGTCTGACGAGCAAGCCGATAACTAGGTGGGAAAAATCCTAAAAGCAACCAACCAGTTCGCAACGAAGCTTAGTGCTCCTCCTAAATTCACCATTAGTGGGATTAAATCGCTATTAATCACCACAAGCTTCTCGAATTGCCAAAACAATGGGGGAAGATATCAAAATGACATCAAATTTTCCGCACAAATTAATCCGGTGACTCATGGAAGAAAAAACAATCTACCCAGCATCCACTATCGATACGTGATTTTGATTCTCCTCTCAATATCAGTATTTTTAATGACAGACAGATGGACTGAAAGAGGCGATTTCACACAATATTTGAGCAACGCCGCAACCATGACTTCGTTACTACTGGGTGTAGTACCCATTTTCCATTCATTTATATCAAACAGCAATATGCCCAACAGTCTCGGAAGCGTAAGTGAAGTATCTAAAGACGTGGGAAAAGTGGGCGAGAAAATTGCCGAGCACCACCAAAACTCAGGAGAATTAATTGTAGCTGGTGCGAAAAGCGCTCAAGCATTCGAAGAGGTCTCAAGGGAGATAACAGGTAACCTCCAAAACTTTCATGTTTTATTAAAAGACATGGACAGCAAAAACATTGCAATGCGCGCACTAATGGAGGGTATTCCAAGTAAGTTCAGCCAACTCGAGGCAAGATTCAACCAAGTTGCTGACAGCGTTGAAAAACAGGAACAGGTGGCGGCCCCTCCCGGACAAGCTAATCAATGGAACTTAACCATGTTCGTGTCAAGATCGGGAGACGCTGAAAACTTCATTACCTACGCGTGCATTCTTCATGCCGAGCAAGATAAAATCTTGGATGTTCAGAAGGTATGTGAAATTTTAGAATTTGGAAATGCAGCTGTTCTCAACTCATTTATCCGATGCCTTGACTCAGCAGATTTAATAACCCTTATAACATCTGAAACAGGCAATATGACATATCATGTCTCCACAGATACCGATGTAAAGGCGGGCGACTATGCAGAACTAATAGTTGAAGACATAAAAAAGCACCACACCAATAAAAAAGCTGATGAGCTGTTTAAATCACTTGACAACCTCAAAGATTATGCCTTTCAGCGAAATTAAAATATCACTTACCACCTTTCTCTTAGGCAATATCAAACAAGAGCAGAAACGGAACAAATATATTTACAGCTCGTCGAGAACTTATTAGTATGCAAAAAAAGCCGCCTTACCGGCGGCTAATTGTTTTGGGAACGATCTCTGGCTACTACGCCTTCAGCTCATCTGGCGTATGCGTCTTGAGCCAATCAGCCAAGGCTGCGTTCATTCGCGTTTGCCAGCCCGGCCCAGAAGCCCTGAATTTCTCCAGCACCTCAGCATCAAAACGAACATTCACGTGTTCTTTAGTCGCTTCCGACTTTGGTCGGCCACGCTTTGGCTTGAGCATTTCCTTCGCCTGAGCGTTGCCAAACAACCCAACAAGCACTTCGCTGGCTGGTTTGGCCTTGGCAAAATCCTCGGCCGACCATTCGGGGTTTGCCGTATCGACCATTTCAGGACTGGGTTTCTTGGTCATAATTTTTGACCTCCCGTTTGTTGGCTTTACGAAAGCTGATAACGTGGACCGCGTCACCCCGTGGGGTAAACACTACGACATGCAGCCGACCCCCTATGTACCCCATCGCCCGATAACGACACTCGCCGTAGTCAAATCGATCATCCTGCAGGATCAAGGCCGTGGACCACTCAAAGTCTCGCACCAGCGCAAATGGGAGACTACGCTCTGAAACGTTGCGAGCGTCTTTGGCTGGATCATAGGTAATCTGCATAAATTATCGTAGCCACAATAAATAGCCAACACAAGGTTTACGTCGAAACCCTAGCCGGCATGTGCTCTAGGTGTCACTGGAGATTAAGTAACTAGCCGTGAGAACCCGCCGAGTACCTGACAAGCATCCCTGATAAACTGCTCGCCTTTCCGCACGCTAGCTCAGATCCCCAATGCCCCTACAAACCGCTCCCCTCTCCCGCCGCTTCTCCGTCGCCCCCATGATGGATTGGACCGACCGTCACTGCCGGTTCTTCCTACGCCTGCTCTCCAAACACGCCCTGCTCTACACCGAAATGGTCACCACCGGCGCGATCCTCCATGGCGACCACGAGCGCTTCCTGCGCCACAACGAAGCCGAGCACCCGCTGGCGCTGCAATTGGGCGGCAGTGTTCCGGCTGATTTGGCCGCCTGTGCCCGTATGGCCGAAGCCGCCGGTTATGACGAAGTGAACCTGAACGTCGGCTGCCCCAGTGATCGGGTGCAGAACAACATGATCGGCGCAATCCTCATGGCGCACCCTGCCCTGGTGGCGGACTGTGTGAAGGCGATGCGCGATGCGGTGTCGATTCCGGTGACGGTGAAGCACCGTATCGGCATCAATGGGCGGGACAGTTATGCCGAGTTGTGTGATTTCGTCGGGACGGTGAAGGACGCCGGTTGTACCAGTTTTACCGTGCATGCGCGCATTGCGATTCTGGAAGGGTTGTCGCCCAAGGAGAACCGCGACATTCCGCCGTTGCGTTATGACATTGCGGCGCAGTTGAAGCGGGACTTCCCGGCGTTGGAGATCAATCTCAATGGCGGCATCAAGACGCTGGAGCAATGCGAGGAGCATTTGCAGACGTTTGATGGGGTGATGCTGGGGCGGGAGGCTTATCACAATCCGTATCTGCTGGCGGAGGTGGATCAGCGGTTGTTTGGTAGCGAGGCGCCGGTGATCAGCCGGGCGGAGGCGTTGGCGCAGTTGCGGCCTTATATCGCGGAGCATTTGGCCAGTGGTGGGACGATGCATCACATTACTCGGCATGTGTTGGGGCTGGGCACCGGTTTCCCGGGGGCGCGCAAGTTCAGGCAGTTGTTGTCGGTGGATATTCATAAGGCGGCGGATCCGTTGGCGTTGTTGGATCAGGCGGGGGAATTGTTGGAGGGGCGGTGACTGGTTGGCTTGCAGGGGGTCAGGTAGTTTTGGGTTGACGGATATATTGCTATCGGGGGCAAGCCCCCTCCCACATTGGGTGCCGTGTGTGTCAGGGGAGGTATCGGTGGCTGTGGAGGCGCTATCGGGCAGTTGGGTTGAACCTGCCATCGATTCTGGCCTCCTATTGAGCAGTACGGCCGGTATTTAACGGCTGTTTTCAGGTTGTTGCCCCGCGCAAACGACCGAACGCATTTGCGCCCTTGAGCGCCTGCCAGCGCTCGGGTAATGTCATCAGACCCACAGGACAGAGCACGCCCATGACTTCCAAGCTGGAACAACTCAAGCAATTCACCACAGTCGTAGCCGATACCGGCGATTTTTCTACCCTCGCCAAGCTCAAGCCGCAAGATGCGACCACCAACCCTTCCCTGTTGCTCAAGGCTGCGTCGATCGCAGGCTATGCCAAGCTGCTGGATGAGTGTGTGCAGGACTGCAACGGCGACGTTGGCCTGGCCAGTGACCGCTTTGCCGTGGCGGTGGGTCAAGAGATTCTCAAAGTCGTACCGGGCCGTATTTCCACTGAGGTGGATGCCCGTCTGTCGTTCGACGAAGACGCGATTCTCAAGCGTGCGCACCGTCTGATTGATCTGTACGACAAAGCCGGCGTTGGCCGTGACCGTGTGCTGATCAAGATCGCTTCCACCTGGGAAGGCATCCGCGCCGCCGAGAAGCTGGAAAAAGAAGGCATCCAGACCAACCTGACCCTGCTGTTCTCCTTCGCCCAGGCCGTGGCCTGCGCTGAAGCGGGTGTGTTCCTGATTTCGCCGTTCGTGGGCCGTATCTACGATTGGTACAAGAAGGCCAACGGCAACGACTACACCGGTTCCGATGACCCGGGCGTGCAGTCGGTGACGCGCATCTACAACTACTACAAGGCCAACGGCTACAAGACGGTGGTGATGGGTGCGAGCTTCCGTAACCTGAGCCAGATCGAGGAGCTGGCCGGGTGTGATCGTCTGACCATCAGCCCGGACCTGCTGGAGAAGCTGGCGGCGGATGAAGGCAAGCTGGAGCGCAAGTTGTCGCCGGGCCATGCCGGTGAAGCGCGGGTGCATATGACTGAAGCGCAGTTCCGTTGGGAGTCCAACGAGGATGCGATGGCGACTGAGAAGCTGGCAGAGGGGATTCGTCAGTTTGCTCGGGATCAGGAGAAGCTTGAAGCGTTGTTGACTGCCAAGTTGTAAGACGGACGGCGACAAAAAGGGCGGCACTCTCGCGGGTGCCGCCCTTTTTTGTGAAAGCCAGTCTCAAGCCAGTCGCAGATTAAATGTGGGAGGGGGCTTGCCCCCGATGGCGGTGGGTCAGTTGTGTATTTACTGACTGACACACCGCTATCGGGGGCAAGCCCCCTCCCACATTTGAGCGCATTTCAATTGGGGATCAGTGGCGCTCGAGAGCGTTAACGAGGTCGTGGAAGGCTTCGCGGTTGGACTCGTTCAGGCCCATCAGGATCTTGTGTGCTTCAAGCACCTTGATCCGCACGATTTCCTCGGACTGGTCCTGCGACGGCAGGTCGGTCAGGCATTCCGGGCAGGGGATCGGGCGGTCAACGATATTGAACACCTGATCAAAACCCATGGACTGCAGCAGACGGGTGATGTCTTCGTGGGTGGTGACCACCGTCGGCAACAGGCCGACCTTCTGCCGCGACAGAATGGACAATTTGGCCAACAGGCCCAGGGTGGTGCTGTCGATGCTGCGGGTTTCGGTCAGATCGATCACGATCGCCGAGAAGTTCAGCGCTGTGAAGATCCGCTCGATCGTCGCATCCAGCGCCGAACACAGGGTCAGGCGCACTTCACCGACAAACTTCAGGACGAAGGTCCCGTCTTGCTCGGCGAATTGGATTCTTCCGGTACTCATCAAAGATTCCTGCTCAACACCAATAGGGCGATATCATCCGGCATCTCCCCTAGCGTGGCCAATCCAAAAACCTGCCGCAGACCATCCAGGCTGCCGCCCGCCGACTTGACCTTTTGGGGCAAGGCGGCTTCTTTCTCTTTAAGTGTAGGCTCTGGAAGAAGGTCCAGGATGCCGTCGGACATCAGCGTCAGGCTGAAGGTCGGCGGCAGTTCCAGGATGTGGTCTTCATAGGTGGCTTCATTGAACAAGCCCACCGGCAGGCCACGCCCTTCGAGGTAACGCACACTGTCAGGAGTGTACAGAACAGGCATCGGCAGGTGACCGCCAATGCTGTAGGTCAAAAGACCGGTTTCTTCATCGATCACGCCGCCAACCATCGTCACGTGCTTGCCCAGCTTGCAGCTGATCAGGCCCCGATTGATGTGGCCCAGCACCTCGGAGGGGGTAAACTCCGGCAAGGTGCCATTGCGCTTGGATTCGAACAACAACCGCGTGGTCATGAACTTCAACAACACGGTGACAAACGCAGAAGATGCACCGTGGCCGGACACATCGGCCAGGTAGAACGCCACGCGCCGCTCATCCACACGGAAATAGTCGACAAAATCCCCCGACAGGTACAACGACGGGATGATCTGGTGCGCGAACTGGAAATCGTCGATGGTCCAGGGGCTCACCGGCAGCATGTTCATCTGCACCTGGCGACCGGCGTTCTGGTCTTCCTGGAGCAGGTTCAGGCTGGCTTCGAGCTCGCGGTTGGCAGTTTCGAGCTTTTCGCGGTAGCGCTGGTTTTCCTGGAGCAGGCGGGCACGGTCCAGGGCGCGACGCACCGAGTGTTCCAGCACCGCCAGGTCTTCCAGGGGCTTGATCAGGTAATCGGCGGCGCCCAGGCGCAAGGCTTCAACGGCGTCATTCATGACCCCGGCACCGGACACGACAATCACCGGTGTCTGCGGAGCACGCTCGGTCACCTGGCGAATCAGTTCGAGGCCGCCCATCTGGGGCATGCGCAGGTCGCAGATCACGAGGTCGGGCTGGTCGCGCTCGAATACCTGGAGACCCTGTTGGCCGTTGCCGGCCTGCAGGACGCTGAAGCCACTGTC
Organism: Pseudomonas sp. 44 R 15; assembly: GCF_900004965.1. Taxonomy (NCBI): domain Bacteria; kingdom Pseudomonadati; phylum Pseudomonadota; class Gammaproteobacteria; order Pseudomonadales; family Pseudomonadaceae; genus Pseudomonas; species Pseudomonas sp. 44 R 15. The sequence goes on along the minus strand of NZ_CVTU01000090.1, from coordinate 329,635 downwards.
TTCCAAATAGGCCGCGAGGCTCGCGCGCACTACTTCGTCGTCATCGATTATCAGCAGCGTGGCACTGGTTTTTTGCATGTGGGCAAACGGCGCCAGAATTAGGTTGGCGTAGGTGGCTCGACAATGGCCGGGCTCACGTACTGGATTCGCTTTCTAGCCTCTCTGTCCTACAAAGCATTGGGATTTACCCCATGCACAACCGTAAAGCAGAGGTGCCCTTCTAAGGCGCAGACGGTACTCCCATCCGTGAGGGGTTTCAAGCTCATGCCGATGGTCGCCGAACGTCTTTACACGGCAAATCACCGGGAGTTATAAGAACGCTCATGACCACAACCCAAAGTAAGGATGGATGCTGTGAGCGAACATGAGCGCGACTACGCGGAAAAACGCGACTTCATCCGCATGCGGGTGGATGCCGATGTGTCCTTGATCCACGCCGGGCAGGAAATTGCAGGGGTCTGCCTGGACCTTTCCAGCTCCGGCATGCAGGTGCAGGCACCTCGCCAGTTCAGCGTCGGTGACTTGCTGACCGTGCGCATCGATTCGGAGCACGCCGCACTCAGGGGTCTTGAGGCTGATACCGAGGTGGTGTGGGCCAAGGCCGTAGGCGATGAGCAGCAGCTGGGCCTGAAGATTTTGAAAATGCGCTGATCCACGCGCACAAAAAAAGGCGACTGTTCAAAGGTCGCCTTTTTCATTTCAAAACGTCACAGCTTAAAAGTCGTCGACAACCTTGCCGTCCTTGACCTTGAACTCACGGTTCTGCAGGTAAGCGTTACGGATAAAGGTGTACTTGTCGCCGCTGATCAGCTTTTCGCTGTCGAGCAGGTTGGCACGGGCGTCGACCACATTCAGGCCAAAGGTGCTGTTGCGCCAGCCGATATCGTTCATGTAGCGGTACGGTTGGGTGTAGCTGTCCACGTATTTGGACGGCGCATCACGCAAGGTGCTCGGGCCCATCAACGGGATCATCACGTAGGGACCGCTGCCGACGCCCCAGTAGCCGAGGGTCTGGCCGAAGTCTTCATCGCTGCGCTGCAGCCCCATTTTGGTGCCGACATCGATAAAGCCCAGCACGCCGAACGTGGTGTTGACCAGCAAGCGAGCCGTGTCGACGCCAGCATTGTGCGGCTTGAGCTGCAACACGTTGTTGGCCAGGTTGCCGACATCGCCGATGTTGCGGAAGAAGTTGTGAACGCCGTCCTGCACGAATTGCGGGGTGACGAACTGATAGCCTTGGGCGATTGGCTTGAGGGCGTAGGTGTCAACGGTGTCGTTGAAGGTGAAGATCGGGCGGTTGACGCTTTCCCATGGATCATCTTCCGTCGCGGCCTGGGCGGCGAACGGTGCCATTAGGACGGTGGCACACACCGACAACTGAGCGAAGTACTGGCTCCAGCGCATAGCTTTTGCTCCTTGAATAGTCTGTCATGGGCGCTATGCCCTGAATAAGGCGGCCAGTATATGACGGAAGTGTGGATTTAGGCAGCTGCAAGGAAACGACTTTCATAATTTGCACAAAATTCCTACAAATACGCGCCGATGTCATCCACCTGTCATGCCGCCCCGATAGCGTTGCAGCTATTTCAGGGACGTTCAGATGCCACATGCCGAAATCGCCGCCGCCACTGCCCCCGCGTTGACTGCCGTGTTGTTTGGCCTGAGTGGCTGCCTGGTGGATTTCGGTTCCCAGGCCCGGCGCGACTCACCCTCCCCCGACTCCCAGGCCACACCCGGCGCGCTGAAAATCCTGCGCAGCCTGAAAGAGCAAGGCGTGCCCTGCACCTGGCTGGATGAACTGCCGCCGTCTGTCACCACGCCACTGGCCGCGACCCTGCCCGCGTGGATCAAGGCCGCCTCACCCTCCACCATCCGCTGGCCGGCGCCCCACGCCTGCTGGCAAGCCTTGATGGAACTGAACATCGATCGCCTGGACGGCTGCGTGCTGGTCAGCGGCGAACCGCGCCTGCTGCAATCGGGCTTGAACGCCGGGCTGTGGACCATCGGCCTGGCCTCCTGCGGCTCGCTGTGCGGCGTGGCGCCGGAGCAATGGCAGGCACTGAGCGAAAAGGAACGCGAGCACAAGCGCGGCAAGGCCACCGTGGCGCTCTATGGATTAGGCGTGCACTCGGTGATCGACCACCTCGGTGAGCTCGACACCTGCCTGGCCGACATCCGCCTGCGCCGCCTCAAAGGCGAGAAGCCCTGACAAGGATCATGCACAGTGGGCGCCGGTGGATTAATCTACAGGCCAGTTCATAGACCTTTCCCGGCGTGCCGCGGTCTATGCCAGTGCCTATCGATAAAAGGAAAGAATGTCATGCCTGATCGCAAAAAACTGGAAGAACAGGTCGAGATCCTGCGCGGGCAGCTGGAACAGGAACCGCCGCTGCCGGAAGAAAAACGCGAAGCGCTGGAAGCCTTGATCGCCAAGTTTGAAGTGCAACTTGAACTGGAGCCGGCTACCCAGTCGCCCAGCATTTCCGACGACGTGAATCAAGCGGCCATAGAGTTCGACGCTGAACACCCGGTCATTTCCGGGACATTGCGCAACATCATGATCACCTTGGGCAACATCGGCATCTAACCTGCCCGCGAGCCTAGCGCAGATCCAAAATGTGGGAGGGGGCTTGCCCCCGATAGCGGAGTGTCAGTCACAGCATCTGTGTCTGAAACCCTGCAATCGGGGGCAAGCCCCCTCCCACATTGGGTTTTATGTGCAGGCTTACTGGCGCGCCAGGCGTACGTTCCGGAACGCCACATCCTCGGTGCTGCGATACGGGTTGATGTCCAGCCCACCCCGGCGCACATACCGTGCGTACACGGTCAGTTTCTGCGGCTTGAGCAAGCGCTGCAGGTCCAGGAAGATGCGCTCCACGCACTGTTCGTGGAAGTCCGAGTGCTGACGGAAGCTCACCAGGTACGCCAACAGGCTGGCGTGATCCAGCGCCGCACCCCGGTACTCCACCACCACACTGCCCCAATCGGGCTGGCTGGTGACCGGGCAGTTGGATTTGAGCAGGTGGCTGTGCACGCTCTCTTCCACCACACGCGAGTCATCACAGCGCAACAGTTCCGGGCGCGGATGTTCGTAGCTGCTGACGTTGATATCCAGGTCATCGATGCATACGCCCGGCAACGCCATCACGCCTTGCGCCTCGATTTCGGCCAGGCTGCGGATGCGCACGCTGACCGGCTTGCCGGCGGCGGCGCTGAGGTCGTTGCGCAGGGTCTCTTCCAGGCCATGGGTGTCGGCGAACGCGGTCTGGTTCAACGAATTGAGGTACAGCTTGAAGGACTTGGACTCGATGATGTTCGGCGAGTCGGCCGGGATGCTGAACTCACCGATGGCCACCACCGGCTTACCGGACGGCAGCAACCAGGACAGTTCGAAGCAGTTCCAGAAATCCACACCCGTGTAGGGCAGGGTCTCGGCGCTCAGGCCCAGCTCGGCCCACTTGGCCGCGCGAGGGATCGGGAACAGCAACGAAGGGGTGTACGTGGAGATGTATTCACTGGACTTGCCCAGCGGCGAATGTTCGGCTGCGGGATGCATGGCGGAAACCTGGCTAAATAAACCGCGCCAGTCTACCAGCCTTTGCTCCCGCCCTTAAGGAACGCCTTACTCAACGGTCAGCGTGCCGACCATGCCCGCCTGGTAATGGCCGGGAAGATTGCAGGCAAACTCAAGCCCTGTGGCCCTGGTAAAGGTCCAGGTCAGCTCGGCGGTTTTGCCGGGCTCGACCAGCACACTGTTGGGGTCATCGTGCTTCATCGCGCCGTGCTCCATTTTACTGTGGTCCATGGCGCCCATACCGGTGGCCGTGAGCATGCCGCTGGCTTGCATCTGCAACATTTCCTTCTGATGTTCGGCGTGCATGGCCGCGTCGCCAAGGTTGAACTCATGCAGCAACCGGCCTTTATTGACCAACACAAAACGGACCGTCTCACCGGCCTTGACGTCGAGGGACTTGGGTGAAAAGGCCATGTCCTGCAAGGTCACTTCGACTGTGCGTGTGGCTTTGTCAGCCGCAGCGGGTTGGCCGAACGCATAGGTGTGGGCCGCATCGGCCATGGCATCGACGCTCAGCGCCAACAGGCAGCCCGCCACAAATAAAGGTGTACGCAACGCCATCTTTCACTCTCCACAATGGGTGACTCGCTGAGGGAGCACTTTAAGATGGCCACGCTGCCAGCCAACTGACTGCTAGATTACAACTTTGTCAGGTTGCCCCCTTACCCTTGAGCCCAAGGTATAAAGCCCGGCGCCCACCGTTGCCACGAGCCGCCCATGAAACTGCTGATTGTCGAAGACCAACCAAAAACCGGCCACTATCTGCGCCAGGGCCTGGCCGAAGCCGGGTTTACCACCGAGTTGGTGGCCGACGGCACCAGCGGCCAGCACCTGGCGCTGACCGGCGACTATGACTTGCTGATCCTCGACGTGATGCTGCCCGGTCGTGATGGCTGGCAAATCCTGCAAGCGGTGCGCAGCGCAGGCCTGGAGATGCCGGTGTTGTTTCTTACCGCACGCGACGCGGTGGAGGATCGCGTGCACGGCCTGGAGCTGGGCGCCGACGATTACCTGGTCAAGCCCTTCGCCTTCTCCGAGCTGCTCGCCCGCGTGCGCAGCCTGTTACGGCGTGGTGGCAGCACGCCGCAGGACACCCACCTGCAACTGGCCGACCTGCGCCTGGACCTGATCCGCCGCCGCGTCGAACGCAGCGGCCAGCGTATCGACCTCACCGCCAAGGAGTTTTCCCTGCTGGAACTGCTGCTGCGCCGCCAGGGCGAAGTGCTGCCCAAGTCGCTGATCGCCTCACAGGTGTGGGACATGAATTTCGACAGTGACACCAACATCATCGAAGTGGCGATCCGCCGCCTGCGCCTGAAAGTCGACGATGCCTTTCCCAACAAGCTGATCCACACGGTGCGCGGCATGGGCTATGTACTGGAGGAGCGCTTCACGTGATCCAGCGCCTGTCCCTCGCCAGCCGCCTGGCACTGCTGTTTGCCGCGTGCACCGCCGTGGTTTCGCTGCTCGCCGGCGTGTTGTTCAACCACGCCAGCGAGGCGCACTTTATCGAGCTGGACCAGCAGCAATTGGACAGCCGGCTGGTGACGCTGCGCAACACGTTGCAGGGTGTCGACTCGCCGCAAGCCTTCGCCCGGCGCGAACCCCAATTGCGCGCCGACCTCAACCATCAACCCGACCTCACCTTGCGCATCAGCGCGGCCGGCCAGCGCTGGCTTGACCAGGCACCCGGCGTGGCGTTGCCCGAGGCACCCGGCCTGCACAGCCTGCAGCAGGCCGGCACCGCCTATCGCGTGTACAACGCGCCCTTGAGCCCCGGCCAACCTGGCTCAGCGCAGTTGACCCTGATACTCGACATCACCCACCACCAGCATTTTCTGCAGCGCATGCAGCGCTTGATCTGGCTGACCGTCGGCCTCTCGGCCCTGGCCACCGCGCTGCTCGGCGCCTGGGCGGCGCGCAGCGGGCTGCGACCCTTGCGGCGCATGGGCGAAGTCGCCGCCGGCGTGTCCGCCCATTCCCTGACGCAACGCTTGCCGCAGCACCAGATGCCGGCCGAACTGGCGGAGTTGGCGCAGACCTTCAATGCCATGCTGGGCCGCCTGGACGACGCGTTCCAGCGCCTCTCAGCCTTCTCCGCCGATATCGCCCACGAACTGCGCACGCCGCTGTCGAACCTGCTGACCCAGACCCAGGTCATCCTCACCCAGCCGCGCCCACTGGAGGATTACCGCGAAGCGCTGCACAGCAACCTGGAGGAATTGCAGTGGATGGCGCAATTGGTCAACGACATGCTGTACCTGGCCAAAGCCGACCACGGTTTGCTGAACCCCAAGCGCGAGCCTTTGGCACTGGCTGATGAAGTCGAGGCGTTGCTGGAGTTTTTTGCACTGCTGGCCGAAGACGCGCAGGTTTCGCTGGTGTGCGACGGCCATGCCCACACGCCCGGTGATCGCGGCATGTTACGCCGAGCCCTGTCCAATCTGTTGGAGAACGCACTCAGGTTTACCCCGGCGGGCGGCGAAGTGCGGGTGCGCCTGGCAGACGATGAGCGCGGCGTGAAGCTGACGGTGGAAAACACCGGGGAAGGTATTTCGAAAGATGTGTTACCCAAGCTGTTCGATCGCTTCTACCGGGCCGATCCGGCGCGGCGCGAGGGCAGCAGCGAGCATGCGGGGCTGGGGCTGGCGATTACCCAGTCGATTGTGCGGGCGCATGGGGGGAGGATTTATTGTGAGTCTGAGGCGCGGTGGACGCGGTTTGTGATTGAGTTGCCTCACCTATGATCGTTCCCACGCTCTGCGTGGGAATGCCTCATTGGACGCTCTGCGTCCGCTGTTGTGACGCAGAGCGTCACGGGATGCGTTCCCACGCAGAGCGAGGGAACGATCGGTTCAGGAATACCTGAGCGCATGCGCCGGCTCGATCTTCGCGGCCCGATACGCCGGGTAAATCGTCGCCAGGAAGCTCAGCACAAACCCCGCCGAGCAAATCAGCAACACATCGCCACCTTGCAGTTCGGAAGGCAAGTTGCTGACAAAATACACATCCGAACTGAAGATATGCTGCCCGCTCACCCGCTCCAGCCAGCCCACCAGTTCGCTCACGTTCAGCGCCGCAATCACGCCCAGCACGCCGCCGATCAGGGTGCCGACCACGCCGATCACCGTGCCCTGCACCATGAAGATCGCCATGATCTGCCGAGGCGTGGCGCCGATGGTGCGCAGGATCGCAATGTCCGCGCCCTTGTCGTTCACCACCATGATCAGGGTGGCGATGATGTTGAAGGCGGCCACCGCGACAATCATCAGCAGCAACAGGCCGATCATGGTCTTTTCCATCTTCATCGCACTGAACAGGCTGCCCTGGGTGTGGGTCCAGTCGTCGGCCTTATACGCCGCGCCGAGGCTGGCGGCGATGTCCGCCGAAACCTTCGGCGCCGCGTACAGGTCGGTCAGCGCCAGGCGCACGCTCTGCACCTGGTTGGGTTGCCAATGCTGTATTTCGGCCGCATCGGCCATGTTGATCAAGGCCATGGAACCGTCCAGCTCGGCGCCCACCTTGAAGATACCCACCACGTTCAAACGCTGCATACGTGGAGTGATGCCGCCCGGCGCGGTGCTGATTTCCGGCACGATCAAGGTCAGTTTGTCGCCCACATTGAGGCGGAAGCGGCGTGCGGTGATGTCGCCGATCACCACTCCGAACTCACCGGGCTTCAGGTCTTCCAGTTTGCCGCGCACGATGTGCTTGGCCACGATCGACACCTTGCCTTCCTGGGCCGGGTCGACGCCGCTGATCTCAATCGGCTGCATGGCGCCCTTGTAGGAGAACATGCCGTCCATCTGAGTGAAGGGTACCGCCGCCGTCACTTGCGGGTTCTTCATCGCGGCAGCGGCCACCGGCTGCCAGTCATCAATCGGCTTTACGCCGACGATGGTGGCGTGGGGCACCATGCCAAGGATGCGCGAGCTCATTTCGCGCTGGAAGCCATTCATCACCGAGAGCACCACGATCATCGCCAATACGCCCAAGGCGAGGCCGATCATGGAGGTCATCGAGATAAACGAGACAAAACGGTTGCGGCGTTTGGCGCGGGTATAGCGCGTGCCGATGAAAATCGATAACGGTCTGAACATTCGCGTGCACCGCCTGAAAAAATAAAAAAGCCCGGCCTCGAAAAACCGGGCTTGCAGCCACTCAGATAGCGACCAGATGACCTTCCTGCAAATGCAGTACGCGGTCCATCTGACGGGCCATGCTCATGTCATGGGTCACCACCAGGAACGCGGTGCGCATCTGGGTGCTCAGCTCCAGCATCAAGTCCTTGATGCCCTGGGCGGTGTGGGAGTCGAGGTTGCCGGTGGGCTCGTCGAGCATCACCAGGCCTGGGTTGTTCACCAGCGCACGGGCGATGGCCACACGCTGGCGCTCACCACCGGACAGCTCGGCCGGCTTGTGCTCCAGGCGATGGCCGAGGCCGACGCGCTCCAGTAAGGCGGTGGCACGCTGGCGCGCCTCGGGGATCGCGGTCTTGCCGATCAGCAGCGGCATGCACACGTTTTCCAGGGCGGTAAATTCCGGCAGCAGGTGGTGAAACTGGTACACAAAACCCAACGAGCGGTTGCGCAACTGGCCACGGGCCTTTTCACCGAGGGCCGAGAGTTCTTCACCGGCCAGCCACACGCTGCCCTGGGACGGCGTGTCGAGGCCACCCAACAGGTTCAGCAAAGTGCTTTTGCCGGAACCGGAACTGCCGACGATCGCCACGCGCTCGCCCGGGTGCAGTTCAAGTTGCAGGTTGGCCAGCACGACCACCGATTCCGGGCCTTCCTCGTAGGATTTGCCCAGGTTGCGGCAGCTCAGGATTGCTTTTTCACTCATGCCCGATTCACTCATAACGTAATGCCTGTGCTGGCTGGGTACGTGCCGCGCGCCAGGCTGGATACAGGGTGGCAAGGAAACTCAGGACCAACGCGGCACCGCCCACCATCAACACGTCCTGGGCCTGAACCTGGGACGGCAAGTAGTCGATGAAGTAGACGTCGGCGTTGAGGAATTTGTGACCGAGCACTTTTTCAAGCAGGGCGATGGCGGCGCTGACATTCAACGCGGCGAGAATGCCGACGGCGGTACCGATCAGGGTGCCGACCACGCCGATCACGGTGCCCTGCACCATGAAGATCGCCATGATCTGCCCCGGCGTGGCGCCCAGGGTGCGCAGAATGGCGATGTCGCCCTTCTTGTCGTTCACCACCATCACCAGCGTGGAGATAATGTTGAAGGCGGCCACGGCGACGATCAGCAACAGCAGCAGGCCGATCATGGCTTTTTCCATGCGGATGGCCTGGTACAGGTTGCCGTGGGTGCGGGTCCAGTCGCGGGCGTAGTACTGGGATTCGCCCAGGTGCTGGGCGATTTCCCAGGCACCGCGCGGCGCGTCGAACAGGTCGTTGAACTTCAGGCGCAGGCCCTGCACCTGGTCCGGCTGCCAGCGGTGCAGGCGGGCCAGGTCCGTGAGGTTGGTCAAGCCGAGGTAGCCGTCGATCTCGCCGGCGCCCACGTGAAAGGTGCCGACCACGGTAAACCGCTTCATGCGCGGGAACATGCCGGCCGGGGTCACGGTGACCTCCGGCGCGACGAAGGTCAGCTTGTCGCCCACGCTTACGCCGAGCTTGGCCGCGGCCTTGTCGCCGATGATGATGCCGAAGCTGCCGGGCGCCAGGTCATCGAGTCGGCCCTGCAGCATGAACTTGTCGATGATCGAGACATTGCGCTCCTGGGCCGGGTCGACGGCATTGAGCAGGATTTTCTGCACCTTGCCGTCATTGGTGAGCAGCCCCTGCATCTGGGTAAACGGCGCAACGGCCAGCACCTTGGGGTTCTGCTTGACCTTGGCGGCCAGGCTTTGCCAGTCGCTGATGGGCGCATCGCCCTCGATGGTCGCGTGGGGCACCATGCCCAGCACGCGGGTGCGCATCTCATGATCGAAGCCGTTCATCACCGACAGCACCACGATCATCACGACCACGCCCAGGGCGAGACCGATCATCGAGGTCAGGGAAATGAACGACACAAAATGATTGCGACGCTTTGCACGGGTATAACGCGTGCCGATAAATACGAAGAGAGGTCTGAACATGTCGGGGCTTGTTCGGAGGAAAAGAAGACGTCCCGGTGGCGGGGTCTGATCAGCAGCTTTACACTCAGACCATTACCGTTACCTGGGGTTCGCCATGTCGACATTAGATGAAGAAGAGCGCCGCGAATACTACCGTATCGACGACATGATCGCACTCCAAATCAAAAGCCTGTCGGCGCCCGACGCGGCGAGCAAGGAAGTGTTGCTGGATGATTCGCCGCTGTTCAATCTGCTCAGTGAATTGCACCTCAGCGAGTTCGAAGCCCAGCACCTGCTGCGCCAGATCAACGAAAAAGACCGCAGCCTGGCGGCGTTCCTCAAAGTGCAGAACAAGCGCCTGGACCTGCTCAGCCAAGTCATGGCCCGCGGGCTGCTCAACGAGGTGGGCGCGCCGCAGCCGGTGATCCTGTCCGAAGGCGGCATCGACTTTCAGCACCCTGCCCCGCTCGCGCCCGACACGCACCTGGCGGTCAAGCTGGTGCTGATGCCCCAGGCGCTCGGCCTGCTGCTGCGCGCGCGGGTGACCCATTGCGATCCCAAGGGCGACGGCTTTGACGTGGGCACGGAATTCGAATCCATGACCGACGCCCAACGCCAACTGCTGGCACGTTACATCCTGCAGAAACAGGCCCAGGAACGCCGCCTGGCGCGAGAACAAAGCGACGATCTCTGAATGCGTATTCACGACGCCAGCCATCCTGGCGCAAAGGAGCAACTGTGACCCTGATTTACGGCCATCGCGGTGCCAAAGGCGAAGCACCGGAAAATACCCTGACCAGCTTTCAGGAATGCCTCAAGCACGGCGTACGCCGCTGCGAACTGGACCTGCACCTGTCCATGGACGGCGAACTGATGGTCATCCACGACCCTACCCTCAAGCGCACGGCCGACCGACGCGGCAAAGTCGTCGAGTACTCGGCAGCCGACCTGGTGAAGATGGATGCGCGCAAAGGCGGCCCGGGCTGGGTCAGCCCTTGCCCGATCCCGCGCCTGGAAGAGTTGTTCGAAAAGTGCGACTTCGATCACTGGCAGCTGGAAGTCAAAAGCGCTTCGCGTACCCGCGCCGCCACCACCGTGCTGGCGATCCGCGAGATGGCCGTGCGCTTTGGCCTGATGGACAAAGTCACCGTCACCTCAAGTTCGCGGGAAGTGCTCAAAGCGGCGATTGAACTGACCCCCGACCTGTCACGCGGACTGGTGGCCGAATACGCCTGGCTCGACCCACTGAAGGTCGCGCAGAACTATAGCTGTGAGTACCTGGCGTTGAACTGGACGTTGTGCACCCCCGAGCGGCTGGAAAAAGCCCAGCGCCAGGGTTTGCATGTATCCGTATGGACGGTCAACGAACCTGCGCTGATGCGCAGGCTCGCCGACTTCGGCGTAGATAGCCTGATTACAGACTTTCCCGGTTTGGCCACTGCCACCCTCGGGAATTACTGAAATCGGTCTCCCCGGCCGGCTCAGGCCACCGGCCGGAGCCGCTCAAAAAAGCCGGTTGAGGCCGTCGTAGGCCGCTACCCGATAGGCTTCGGCCATGGTCGGGTAGTTGAACGTGGTGTTGACGAAATACTTGAGCGTATTCAGATCACCCGGCTGGTTCATGATCGCCTGGCCAATGTGCACGATCTCCGACGCCTGGTAGCCGAAGCAATGCACGCCGAGCACTTCCAGGGTTTCGCGGTGGAACAGGATCTTCAGCATGCCCTGGGGCTCACCGGCGATCTGCGCACGCGCCATGCTCTTGAAGAACGCCTTGCCCACTTCGTACGGCACCTTGGCCTTGGTCAGTTCGTGCTCGTTCTTGCCGATCGAGCTGATCTCGGGAATCGTGTAGATGCCGGTCGGCACGTCGTTCACGTAGCGCCAGCTGCCGTTGTCGACAATGCTGCCGGCCGCCGAACGGCCCTGGTCATGGGCGGCGCTGGCCAGGCTTGGCCAGCCGATCACGTCACCGGCGCCGTAGATGTTGGTCACGCAGGTGCGGTAGTTCTCGTCCACCTCGATCTGGCCACGGCTGTTGACCTTGACCCCGATGTTTTCCATGCCCAGCTTGTCGGTGTTGCCGGTACGCCCGTTGCACCACAGCAAGGCGTCGGCCTTGATCTTCTTGCCGGACTTGAGGTGCAGGATCACCCCGTTGTCCAGGCCTTCGACGCGCTCGTACTCTTCGTTGTGGCGCACGGTGATGTTGTTGTTGCTGAAGTGGTAGCTCAACGCCTGGGAAATTTCCGAGTCGAGGAAGCTCAGCAACTGGTCACGGTTGTCCACCAGCTCCACCAGTACACCCAGGCCGCTGAAGATCGAGGCGTATTCGCAGCCGATCACGCCGGCGCCGTAGATGATCAGCTTGCGCGGGGTGTGGCCCAGGCTCAGGATGGTGTCGCTATCGTAGATACGCGGGTGGTGGAAATCGATGTCCGCCGGGCGATACGGGCGCGAGCCGGTGGCGATGATAATGTGCTTGGCCACCAGTTTTTCGACCACGCCGTTGGCACAGACCACTTCGACGGTCTGCTCGTCGGCGAAGCTGCCGGTGCCGAAGAACAGGTCGACGCGGTTGCGGGCATAGAAGCCGGTGCGCGACGCGACTTGCTTGGAGATGACTTTCTCGGCGCTTTTCAACACGTCCGGAAACGAGAACCAGCGCGGCTCACCAATCGCCCGGAACATCGGGTTGGTGTTGAATTGCATGATCTGGCGCACGGAGTGACGCAACGCCTTGGACGGGATGGTACCCAGGTGGGTGCAGTTGCCGCCGACCTGGCGACGGCTGTCGACCATCGCCACCTTGCGCCCTGCCTTTGCAGCGTTCATCGCCGCGCCTTCTCCAGCCGGGCCGGAACCCAGTACCACCACGTCGTAGTTGTAGACAGCCATGCGTACTCCTCAGAACAGGCCAGGCGTACGGTTGGACGCCTGGCTAAATCATGCCGCGGCCAGCGGGCATGAAGGACAATTTGGCTCAAGTGTGTGAACCGGGGCACAGTCTATATAAGGCTCAACGCCGCGCACATTAACCCTTGGTCGCGTCGTAGGCCAGTGTTGCCATACTAACAGGGCGCAAATCAGCGTCGATTCAAGGATCAGCCATTATGCGACAACTCTTTATCGGTTTGATGCTGATGCTGTCGATCACGGCCCAGGCCAGTGATGTGGACCGACTCAAGCAGGCCGGCTTCCCCGCGCAGGTCGAGGGGTTGGCGCTGAAAAACCAGGCGGTGCTCAACTATCTCTGGGCGGATGTGTATGCGGCGGCGCTGTACGCGCCGGCGGATCTGACCGCAAGGCAAGCCTGGGACCAACAGAAAGCGTTGCGCCTGGTGCTGTATTACTTTCGCAACATCGATCGCGCGGATGTGATCAAGGCGGCCAGCGCCACCCTGGAACGCCAGCAAACCAATGCCGGCTTGAATCCGGAAATAGCCAGGCTGCACGCCCGCTTTCGGGATATTCGTAGCGGTGACCGCTATGCCCTGGATTTTCGCCCGGGCCGGGGTTTGAACCTGGAGATTAATGGTCAGGTGGTGTTCAGCAGTAGCGATGATGCACTGGCGAGGGCTTACCTGGGTATCTGGCTGGCACCTGAAGGGTTGTCTGATCAGTTGCGCGACAAGTTGCTGGATTGATGTGTCGGCTGCAGCACCGCCATCGGGGGCAAGCCCCCTCCCACAGTTTGATTTGCGAACACATACCAATGTGGGAGGGGGCTTGCCCCCGATGAGGCCCTCCCAGACACCACAAAACCCCCAGACATAAAAAAGCCCCGAACCAGTCGGGGCCTTTTCATTCAACACTCAGGCTTAGCGCGGAAACGCCGGCGGGTTGACCCCAGCCATGTCTTCCATCACGCGAACCACCTGGCAGCTGTAGCCGAACTCGTTGTCGTACCACACGTACAGCACAACGCGGTTGTCCTGGCTGATGGTCGCTTCAGCGTCCACCACACCGGCATGGCGCGAGCCGACGAAGTCGGTGGATACCACTTCCTGGGAATTGACGAAGTCGATCTGCTTGTGCAGATCGGAGTGCAGCGCCATGTAGCGCAGGTACTCGTTCATCTCTTCACGGGTGGCGGCTTTCTCAAGGTTCAGGTTGAGAATGGCCATCGACACGTTCGGCGTCGGTACACGGATCGCGTTACCGGTCAGCTTGCCGGCCAGCTCAGGCAGGGCCTTGGCGGCAGCGGTGGCGGCACCGGTCTCGGTGATCACCATGTTCAGCGCGGCGCTGCGGCCACGGCGGTCGCCCTTGTGGAAGTTATCGATCAGGTTCTGGTCGTTGGTGTACGAGTGAACGGTTTCGACGTGGCCGTTGACGATGCCGAACTTGTCATTCACAGCCTTGAGCACCGGCACGATGGCGTTGGTGGTGCAGGAAGCGGCGGACACGATCTTGTCGTCAGCGGTGATTTCGGCATGGTTGATGCCGTGCACGATGTTCTTGAGCTTGCCCTTGCCAGGCGCAGTCAGGACAACGCGGTCGACACCCGGGCAGGCCAGGTGCTGGCCCAGGCCTTCGGCATCACGCCATACGCCGGTGTTGTCCACCAGCAGCGCGTCCTTGATGCCGTACTGGGTGTAATCCACCTCGGACGGGTTCTTCGCGTAGATCACCTGGATCAGGTTACCGTTGGCGGTGATGGTGTTGTTTGCTTCGTCGATAACGATGGTGCCGTTGAACGGACCGTGTACCGAGTCGCGGCGCAACAAACTTGCGCGCTTGGTCAAGTCGTTCTCGGCGCCTTTGCGCACCACGATGGCCCGCAGGCGCAGGCCGTCGCCGCCGCCGGTTTTTTCGATGAGGATGCGCGCCAGCAGGCGGCCGATACGGCCGAAGCCGTAGAGCACCACGTCGGTGCCTTTGCGGGCAGCGGCGCTTTGCTGGCCGATCACCTCGGCCATTTCTTCACGCACGAACTGCTCGGCAGTGCGACCTGCGCCTTCCTTGCGGAATTTGTAGGCCAGCTTGCCCAGGTCGACCGAAGCCGCGCCGAGCTTGAGCTCGCTCATGGCCTTGAGCAGTGGGAATGTTTCGTGGACGGAGAGTTCGCTGTCGTCGGCAGAACGGTGGCGCGCAAAGCGGTGCGCCTTGAGAATCGCGATGACGGACTGGTTGATCAGGCTGCGGCCATAGATCGAGCTCACCACATTGTTATTGCGGTACAGCTGACCGATAAGCGGAATCATCGCTTCAGCGAGTGCTTCACGGTCGATCCATTCACCAAGACACTGGTCGGGCTTCTGAGTCACGGGAACCTTCCACATGTAGGGGCTGAAAAAAGGGGCTACATTATGTCGCCCGACTGACCGTTGAGCAATGCGCTACAGGCAACAAAAACCCCTTGCAAAAAAATACCACCGCGCTACAGCCCAGGAAATACGCGGGTTCCAGAAGGCCACCCATTTGACGAGCAGGCCGACTTGTCCGTAACCCTCCTAAACATTCGCGCATTTTGGCACTACATATTGAGTCAAAACCCACGATTGTTTGTCTTAGCCACTACATTTCCAACAAACCGTAATAGGCACAGTCAGCAACTGACAGGCGGCACCTCTGGCCGTTACAATTACCGACTTTGTCGCAACGCTTGGAGCTCAACCTTCCGTGCCCGTTCTGCGTCTACCGCTACTCCCTGCCGCGGCAGGTAAACAGCACTGGGGCAACCTGCCCGGTGCCGCCCTGAGCCTGGCCATTGCCGAGGCTGCCAGCGCAGCCAAGCGCTTTACCCTGCTGCTGACCGCCGACAGCCAAAGCGCCGAACGGTTGGAGCAGGAGCTGAGCTTCTTCGCCCCCGATTTGCCGGTGCTGCACTTTCCCGACTGGGAAACTCTGCCCTACGACCTGTTCTCGCCGCACCAGGACATTATTTCCCAGCGCATCGCCAGCCTGTACCGCCTGCCGGAACTGGCCCACGGCGTGCTGGTGGTGCCGATTACCACGGCATTGCATCGCCTGGCGCCGACCAAGTTCCTGCTCGGCAGCAGCCTGGTGCTGGACATCGGCCAGAAGCTTGATGTGGAGCAGATGCGCACGCGCCTGGAGGCCAGCGGCTACCGTTGCGTCGACACGGTGTACGAGCACGGTGAATTCGCGGTGCGCGGTGCACTGATTGATCTGTTCCCGATGGGCAGCAAGTTGCCGTATCGCATCGACCTGTTCGATGACGAAATCGAAACGCTGCGCACCTTCGACCCGGAAAACCAGCGTTCCATCGATAAGGTCGAGTCGATCAAGCTGCTGCCGGCGCGGGAATTTCCCCTGCAAAAAGACGCGGTCACGCGCTTCAAGGCGCGCTTTCGCGAGCGCTTCGATGTGGACTTCCGCCGTTGCCCGATCTTCCAGGACTTGAGCAGCGGGATTACGCCGGCCGGTATCGAGTACTACCTGCCGCTGTTCTTCGACGAAACCTCCACGCTCTTCGATTACCTGCCCCAGGACACCCAGGTGTTCTCGCTGCCGGGCATCGAGCAGGCGGCGGAAAATTTCTGGAACGACGTGCGCAACCGCTATGAAGAGCGCCGCGTCGACCCATCCCGACCTTTATTGCCCCCCGCCGAGCTGTTCCTGCCGGTGGAAGACTGCTTCGCGCGCCTGAAAAACTGGCCGCGCGTGGTCGCCAGCCAGCAGGATGTGGACGCCGGCAGCGGCCGCGAGCGCTTCCCCGCAGCGGCGCTGCCGGATTTGGCGATTCAGGCCAAAGCCACACAGCCGCTGGAGGCGCTGTCCAACTTCCTCGGCGACTTCCCCGGCCGCGTGCTGTTTACCGCCGAATCCGCCGGGCGTCGCGAAGTGCTGCTGGAGTTGCTGGAGCGCCTGAAGCTGCGCCCGAAAACCGTCGACAGCTGGCCGGATTTTGTAAAAAGCAACGAGCGCCTGGCAATCACCATCGCGCCGCTGGACGAAGGGCTGCTGCTGGATGACCCGGCCCTGGCCCTGATCGCCGAAAGCCCTTTGTTCGGCCAGCGCGTGATGCAGCGTCGCCGTCGCGAAAAACGCGCCGACGCCAATAACGATGCGGTGATCAAGAACCTCACCGAGCTGCGCGAAGGCGCGCCGGTGGTGCACATCGACCACGGCGTCGGCCGCTACCTCGGTTTGCAGACCCTGGAAATCGACAACCAGGCCGCCGAATTCCTCACCATGGAGTACGCCGAAGGCGCCAAGCTCTACGTGCCGGTGGCCAGCCTGCACTTGATCGCGCGCTACACCGGCAGCGACGACGCGCTGGCGCCCTTGCATCGCCTGGGCTCCGAGACCTGGCAGAAAGCCAAGCGCAAGGCCGCCGAACAGGTGCGCGACGTGGCCGCCGAACTGCTCGACATCTACGCCCGCCGCGCCGCCCGCGAAGGGTATGCGTTCGCCGACCCGAAAGCCGACTACGCCACCTTCAGCGCCGGCTTCGCCTTCGAAGAAACCCCGGACCAGCAAACCACCATCGAAGCCGTGCGCGCCGACATGCTCGCGCCCAAGCCGATGGACCGCCTGGTGTGCGGCGATGTGGGCTTCGGCAAGACCGAAGTGGCCATGCGCGCCGCCTTTATTGCGGTGCATGGCGGCAGGCAGGTGGCGATCCTGGTGCCGACCACCCTGCTCGCCCAGCAGCACTACAACAGCTTCCGCGACCGCTTTGCCGACTGGCCGGTGACGGTGGAAGTGATGAGCCGCTTCAAATCGGCCAAGGAAGTCAATGCCGCGATTGCCGACCTGGCCGAAGGCAAGATCGATATCGTGATCGGCACGCACAAGCTGCTGTCGGACGATGTGAAGATCAAAAACCTGGGCCTGGTGATCATCGACGAAGAACACCGCTTTGGTGTGCGCCAGAAGGAGCAACTCAAGGCCTTGCGCAGCGAAGTCGACATTCTTACGCTCACGGCAACGCCTATCCCACGCACGCTGAACATGGCCGTGTCGGGCATGCGCGACCTCTCGATCATCGCCACGCCGCCGGCGCGCCGCCTGTCGGTGCGCACCTTCGTGATGGAGCAGAACAAAAGCACGGTCAAGGAAGCGTTGCTGCGCGAATTGCTGCGCGGTGGCCAGGTGTATTACCTGCACAATGACGTGAAGACCATCGAGAAGTGCGCCGCCGACCTCGCCGAACTGGTGCCGGAAGCCCGCATCGCCATCGGCCACGGGCAGATGCGCGAGCGCGAACTCGAACAGGTGATGAGCGACTTCTACCACAAGCGCTTCAACGTGCTGATCGCCTCGACCATTATCGAGACCGGTATCGACGTACCGAGCGCCAACACCATCATCATCGAGCGCGCCGACAAGTTCGGCCTGGCCCAGTTGCACCAACTGCGCGGCCGCGTCGGGCGCAGCCACCACCAGGCCTATGCCTACCTGCTGACGCCGCCGCGCCAGCAAATTACCAGCGATGCGGAAAAACGCCTGGAAGCCATCGCCAACACCCAGGACCTGGGCGCCGGTTTTGTGCTGGCCACCAACGACCTGGAAATCCGTGGCGCCGGCGAACTGCTCGGCGACGGCCAGAGCGGGCAGATCCAGGCGGTGGGTTTCACGCTGTACATGGAGATGCTCGAACGCGCGGTGAAAGCCATTCGCAAGGGCGAGCAACCGAACCTCGATCAACCGCTGGGCGGTGGCCCGGAAATCAACCTGCGCCTGCCGGCACTGATTCCCGAAGACTACCTGCCGGATGTGCATGCGCGGCTGATCCTGTACAAGCGCATCGCCTCGGCCACCGACGAAGAAGGCCTCAAGGACCTGCAAGTGGAAATGATCGACCGCTTCGGCCTGTTGCCGGAGCCGACCAAGAACCTGGTGCGCCTGACCCTGCTCAAGTTGCAGGCCGAGCAGTTGGGCATCAAGAAGGTCGACGCCGGGCCGCAGGGCGGGCGTATCGAATTCGAAGCCCAGACGCCGGTGGACCCGTTGGTGCTGATCAAGCTGATCCAGGGCCAGCCCAACCGCTACAAGTTCGAAGGGGCTACGCTGTTCAAGTTCATGGTGCCGATGGAACGCGCCGAAGAACGCTTCAATACCCTGGAGGCGCTGTTTGAGCGCCTCATTCCGAAATCTGCTTGAAGGACGCCTCCATGCGCGTGTTCCGCATTCTGAGCCTGTTGTTGGTGGTACTCGCGCCTTCAGCCTTTGCCGACAGCCCCTACCAGGTGGAAATGATCTTGGTGCGCCAGAATGCGGAGCCGGTGATCAACAGCCGCGCCGCCCCGGAAAACTGGGATGGCGGTGCACCGCGCCTGGGCGAGCGCATGAGCCCGCCGCGCCTGGGTAACATCGTCGACAAGCTGCGCGCCGATTCCAACTACACCGTGCTCGCGCACAAAGCCTGGGAACAGAACCTGGGCGAGCAGCCGGTGCGGATCGCCATCACCGACGGCCAGGAGCAATTCGGCCAATTCCCGATTCAAGGCGTACTGAACCTGCAACTGGGACGTTTCACCGACATCGATGCCTACTTCTGGATCAACCAGTTCGACGCCAACGGCAGCGTGATCGCCAGCGAACACTTGAGCCAGAAAGAGGTGCGCACCAAGAACAACCAGCTCAATTACCTGGATGGCGGCCACCTGGCGCTGCTGATCAAGATCACCTCGCTGACCGCCAAGCCCCCCAGCGCACCACCGCCCGACCTGCAGGACTGATCCAGCGCCATGCCCCTGACGTCATCGCTGACCAAACCCCTGGCCCCGTCATGGGCCAATCGCTTCAAGGAGCAAAGCCTGGAGCGCGGGCGCCGTTATGCGCTGGAGAATCGGGTGCGCATCGTCGAGTCCGGCGACAGCACCATCACCGCCAGTTGCGAGGGTTCGGGCGGCAACGTGTACCGGCAAACCATCTCGTTGCGCGAATCGGCCAAGGGCATGCTGATCCTGGTGGACAGCCGCTGTACCTGCCCGGTGCACACCAATTGCAAACACATCGCGGCGGTGCTGCTCAAGGTCCAGGAAACCCTGGCCTACCCGGCGGCGGCCCAGGATGCCGAGCTGCTGGGCAAACTCCAGGCGGTACTGGACAATCGCGTGGTGCTGCCGCAGGTGGTCATGGAAGACGTGCGCCCCGTGCCGCGCCTGTGGCTGGCCAGCGTGGAGTTCAGCGCGTTCGAGCCGCGCAATGGCAAGATGCAGCGTTACATCCAGCATCGCGCGGCGCTGTCGTTCAACTACCAGGGCAATTACGTCAGCGGGCAAAAGAACGCCGACATCATCGTGCGCCAGGAAACCCAAAGCCTGCGCATCAAGCGCCATCCGGAGCTGGAACAACCGTATCGCGAGCAACTGCGCCTGCTCGGCTTCAAGATCGCCACGCGCCAGAGCAAGGCCCTGCCGGAGAGCGCCGGCGAACTGTTCGAGATGGTCAATGACAGCGCCTGGTTGAATTTCACCCTCAACGCATCCCCCGCGCTGCGGGCCGAAGGCTGGGAGTTGCAGATCGATGAAGACTTCGGTTTCGACCTGAGCCCCGTGGACGACTGGTACGCCAGCGTCGATGAAGCCCCCGAGCGTGACTGGTTCGACCTGGAGCTGGGAATTATCGTCAACGGCGAACGGCTGAGCCTGCTGCCGATCCTGCTCAACTTGATGCGCTCCCACACCGAGATCCTCAATCCGGAAAAACTCGCCCGACGTCGCGATGATGAACTCATCCTGGTGAATATTCCCGGCCTGCCCAACGGCCACGGTCCGCTGCAGGTGGCGCTGCCTTATGGGCGCTTGAAACCGGTGCTGGCGACCCTCGGCGAGTTCTACCTGCAGGAAGCCGGCACCACCACGTTGCGCCTGGCCAAGGCCGACGCGATCCGCCTGAACCCGCTGGAAGACCTGCCTCTGCAATGGGAAGGCGGCGAGAAGATCCGCAACTTTGCCCAGCGTCTGCGCGACATCAAGGATTTCACCTGCGTGGCGCCGGAAGGCTTGAACGCAACCTTGCGCCCTTACCAGTTGGAGGGCCTGAGCTGGATGCAGTCGCTGCGCCAATTGGAGGTGGGTGGAATTCTTGCGGATGACATGGGCCTGGGTAAAACCTTGCAGACCCTTGCGCATATTCTTACGGAGAAAGCCGCCGGGCGCCTGGACAGGCCGTGCATGGTGGTGATGCCCACCAGCCTGATCCCCAACTGGCTCGATGAGGCGGCGCATTTCACCCCGCAACTGAGGGTACAAGCGCTGTACGGTGCCGGGCGCAAGAAACATTTCGCCAACCTGCAGGACTACGACCTGCTGCTCACCACTTACGCCCTCCTGCCCAAGGACATTGAACAACTCGCCGCCCTGCCCTTGCACGTGCTCATTCTCGATGAAGCCCAATACATCAAGAATCCCACCAGCAAGGCGGCTCAAGCGGCCCGTGAGCTCAATGCACGGCAGCGCCTGTGCCTGAGCGGTACGCCGCTGGAAAACCACCTGGGCGAACTGTGGTCGCTGTTCCACTTCCTGCTGCCGGGCTGGCTGGGCGACGTGAAAAGCTTCAACCGCGATTACCGCGTGCCGATTGAAAAACGCGCCAGTGAAGTGCGACTGCAGCACCTCAACGGTCGGATCAAGCCGTTCCTGCTGCGCCGCACCAAGGAGCAGGTGGCCACGGAACTGCCGCCCAAGACCGAGATCATCCACTGGGTCGATCTTAATGAAGCACAGCGCGACGTGTACGAAACCATGCGCCTGGCCATGGATAAAAAAGTCCGCGATGAGATTACCCGCAAGGGCGTGGCCCGCAGCCAGATCATCATCCTTGAGGCACTGCTTAAACTGCGCCAGGTGTGCTGCGATTTGCGCCTGGTCAACGACGCCACCCTGCCCGCCCGTGGCAGCAGCTCGGGCAAGCTCGACAGCCTGATGCAGATGCTCGAGGAGTTGTTTGCCGAGGGGCGGCGGATTCTGCTGTTCTCGCAGTTCACCTCGATGCTGAGCTTGATTGAGGTCGAACTGAAGAAACGCGACATCGCCTACGCCTTGCTGACCGGCCAGACCCGTGATCGGCGCACACCGGTGAAGGACTTCCAGGGCGGCAAGCTGCAGATTTTCCTGATCAGCCTCAAAGCGGGCGGCGTCGGCCTGAACCTGACCGAAGCCGATACCGTGATCCACTACGACCCGTGGTGGAACCCCGCCACCGAAAACCAGGCCACCGACCGCGCGTATCGCATCGGGCAAGAGAAGCCGGTATTCGTGTACAAAATGATTGCCCGGGGCACGGTGGAGGAGAAAATCCAGCACTTGCAGAAGGAGAAGTCCGATCTGGCAGCGGGTGTGCTGGATGGGCGTACGACTGGGGACTGGCAGTTGGGTAATGAGGATATCGAGGCGCTGTTTGCGCCGTTGCCCAATAAACAGGAAAAACGCTGACTGTTGGATCGCCATCGGGGGCAAGCCCCCTCCCACATTTGTATGTATTAACAATTCAATGTGTGGGAGGGGGCTTGCCCCCGATAGGCGCGACGCCGTCTTCAGTCGATCAACTGCGCATCCCGCAACGCGGTAAGCGCTGTCAACCAACGCGGGTCCTGCTTGTAGTCTGTCGAGGCAATCGCCTGACCCCGCATACGCGCAATCCGCGCCGACGGGGTGACCTTCATCCGCTGCGCCGCGCTCAGCGCCAGTTCGGCAGCCGCACGGTCATTGCACACCAGCCCCATGTCACAACCCGCCGTCAGTGCCGCCTCGATTCGACTCGCCGCATCGCCCACCACATGGGCGCCCGCCATGGACAGGTCATCACTGAAGATCACCCCGTCGAACTGCAACTCGCCGCGCAGGATGTCCTGCAACCAGCGGCGTGAGAAACCGGCCGGCTGGCTGTCCACCTGCGGGTAGATCACATGCGCCGGCATCACGGCGGCCAATTGCTTGCTCAGGCGCGCGAACGGTACCAGGTCATTGGCGCGAATCTGTTCCAGGCTGCGCTCGTCATTGGGAATCGCGACGTGGGAATCGGCCTCGGCCCAGCCATGACCGGGAAAGTGCTTGCCGGTGGCCGCCATGCCGGCGCTGTTCATGCCACGGATAAAGGCACCGGCGAGCACGGCGGCGCGCTCGGGATCGCCTTCGAACGAGCGGGTGCCGACCACGGCGCTGCGCTGGTAATCGAGGTCCAGCACGGGGGCGAAACTCAGGTCGAGGCCCACGGCCAGTACTTCGGTGGCCATGACCCAGCCACACTGTTCGGCCAGGTGCTCGGCGTTGGGGTTATCCGCCAGCGCGCGCATGGCCGGCAGGCGCACGAAGCCCTGGCGCAGGCGCTGCACGCGTCCGCCTTCCTGGTCGACCGCCAGCAGCAGGTCCGGGCGCACCGCACGGATCGCCGCACTCAACTCGCGGACCTGGCGCGGGTGCTCGATATTGCGCGCAAAAATGATCAAGCCGCCCACTTCAGGTTGGCGCAACAGATGGCGATCCTCGGCCGTCAGCCAGGTACCGGCAACGTCGACCATCAAAGAACCTTGCAGGGCAGCAGTCATAAACCTTCCTTAAATAACGCGCACAACCCGTCATTCCTACCAGGTACGGTAAGCACAACGGGTTGCACGTAAATAGCTGAAATCGGCATGGCGGCTAGCTTAGCGGATGCAAGCGGCCACGCACACCCGCAGCGGTCAAACCTTGGCGAGGGCCGGTGTGGATTTGCTGCGCGGGCGCAATTGGGCCACGGCCATGGCCTGATCGGTCACGCCGGTTTCGGCGCGCATGCCTGCGGCGAGGAACGGCACCATCAGGCGCATCACCTGCTCGATGGAGGTATTGACGCCGAAATCGGTCTCGGCAATCGCGCGCAATGCCTTGATCCCGGACATGCTGAAGGCGGCGGCGCCGAGCATGAAGTGCACGCGCCAGAACAGTTCGATGGGCGGGATGCGCGGGGCCGCTTCGTTGACCAGCAACATATAGCGACGGAACACCTTGCCGTACATGTCTTCCAGGTAACGTCGCAAGTGGCCCTGGCTCTGGCTGAACGCCAGGCCCAGCAGACGCATGAAGATCGACAGGTCGTTGCCGCTGCGTGGTTGAACCACCAGCGCTTGCTCAACGAGGATTTCCAGCAGCTCTTCCAGGCTGGGCTTGTTGTCGGCTTTGGCCTGGCGACGTTCAAGTTCACGGTCGAGACTGGCGCAGAAGGGCCCCAGAAAGCGCGAGAACACCGCCTGGATCAGGGCCTTTTTTGAGCCGAAATGATAATTCACGGCGGCGAGGTTGACCCCAGCCTTGCTGGTGATCAGCCGCAATGAAGTTTCAGCAAATCCTTTTTCCGCGAACAACTGCTCGGCAGCATCGAGAATGCGTTCAACGGTTTCCGACTGGGCCATGGCTACTCCGCCTGACAAACACTTGTTTGAAACATACGTTTCAGGGTATGTCTTGTCAAGCCTGCGCGCCCATTTTCCGGCCGGGCAGTCACCTGTTTCGTCGCTATTTAATCACATCCTCCACCGCCTGTAGGCAGCGCTGTCTTCGCCTCCCGGCGCAGCTGATGAATGACCGTCCAGCGGAGCCGCAAAAAAAGGATGATTGCCAAGCGCGATTCACTGTATATAATCCCAGTCACTGTATAAAAAGACAGAGCGATCAACATGCTAAAACTGACGCCACGCCAAGCTGAGATTCTGGCTTTTATCAAGCGCTGCCTTGATGACAACGGTTATCCACCGACACGCGCCGAAATTGCGCTGGAACTGGGTTTCAAGTCTCCCAACGCCGCTGAAGAACACCTCAAGGCCCTCGCTCGCAAAGGCGCGATCGAGATGACCCCGGGGGCTTCACGCGGTATTCGCATCCCGGGCTTCGAAGCCAAGGCCGACGAATCGACACTGCCGATCATTGGTCGGGTGGCCGCCGGTGCGCCGATCCTGGCGCAACAGCACGTCGAGGAATCCTGCAACATCAACCCGACCTTCTTCCATCCTCGCGCCGACTACCTGCTACGTGTGCATGGCATGAGCATGAAGGACGTGGGTATTTTCGACGGCGACCTACTGGCCGTTCACACCACCCGTGAGGCCCGCAATGGCCAGATCGTCGTGGCCCGGATCGGCGATGAAGTCACCGTCAAACGCTTCAAGCGTGAAGGCAGCAAGGTCTGGCTTATGGCCGAGAACCCGGAGTTCGCGCCCATTGAAGTGAACCTCAAAGACCAGGACCTGGTGATCGAAGGCTTGAGTGTCGGCGTCATTCGCCGCTAAAGGAGACATCATGCAGCTCGTGCACACCCCACAACACACACAACTGTCGCTGTTCGAGGCCTTCATGGCTCAACCGCTTGCGCCCATCCTCAAGGAAACGGTCGAAGCGCCCTGGAGCTGCGAACCCGAGGTATTCAGTGAATTGTCGTTGCGTGGTGCTGCCGGGAGCTGCTTGAGCCTGCTGGCGCCGATCCTTCGCGAACTCAGTGAAGAGCAGGACGCGCGCTGGTTGACCCTGATCGCCCCGCCCGCCAGCCTGACCCAGGCCTGGCTACGGGATGCCGGCCTCAATCGTGAAAGAATTCTGTTGCTGCAGCCACGGGGCGCACAAAGTGCTCAACAATTGACGTGTGAAGCCTTGCGCCTGGGCCGTAGCCATACCGTCGTGAGCTGGTTGAACCCGTTGAACGCAACGGCCAAGCAGCAGTTGATCAGTGCCGCACACACAGGTGATGCGCAGAGTTTGAATATTCGACTGGGATAAGGGATGAGCGGGTTACAACGGGCTCAGTGAAGAACCCTTGGACCATCGTCCTTTTCCGGCTCGCCTTCAGCCAGGCGACCGGCCATTTGCACCCCAACGCTCAACATGGCTTTAGCCACTTCCACATGCTGGCCTTGCAGGAACGCTTTTGCGTCTTCGGAGAAGTCCAGGGTAACCAGAGAACCTTCGTCCTCAGCCCGGCGCAGCTCGATTCGGCCGTCAGGCAGTTCAACAATTTCCAGAAAGGACGTTGGCATAAAAGTCTGTTCTCCACGAAAGCGCGGGATTATATCAGTGTTGTGGCGTGCAGGCTTGCCCGCTCAGCACTCGGCCAGGCCTTCGCGAAAGCGCAATGCCAGCTTTTTAAGCTCCTGGCGCCAGCTTTCCAGCTCTTCGCGGCTCAAGGGCTTGGGTTCATCTGCCTCCAATGCAACCGCCACGATCAATGGCTGCGTCACATCGCCCTTGGGTACATGGGGGACGCGGGGCGGCTGGAACATGTCGGCATGTGCCTTGAGCAGGCGTGCCAGCCAACTGTCCGGACTCTGGGCCATTTCCACCAGCTCGGCCAATTCCGGAATAGCCATGGTTTCCAACACTTCGCGGGTCATGATCATTTCAGCACGGGGCGAACCTGCCTGGGGCAGACGGTAGAACCCGGCGATTTCATGGCATAGACCCAGCAAGGCGCCGTACAGGTGAAACAAAGCGGCTTCACGCCCCGCCTGGACCAGCGCAATGGCATTCATCTCCTTCCCCACCTCGGCACGGCCAAGGGCTTCCAGGGACAAACCCGCAAAGTAAATTTTCTGATTGGTACGGGTATAGAGTTCGTTGGCCATGACGGCAATCTCCACAACGAATTAGGCCTGATGCTGGCTGAACAGTGTCACGGATCAGCCAAGACTACTGCAAGTGCAATAAACGGCCGCTCAGGCAGATCAAACCTCCACTCTTAAGGACCAGGCAGATCCAAATGTGGGAGGGGGCTTGCCCCCGATGGCGGTGTGTCAGTCACATAGATATCGACTGATATATCGCTATCGGGGGCAAGCCCCCTCCCACATTGACTCCTCAGAACATCCGATGGATCAAGCGCCCTGGCGCTTGTCCTCGACCTTCCACTTGCCACCGTCGTAGAACGCTTTCCATCCGGTAGGCTTGCCGTCGACTTCGGTCTGCACGTACTGCTCCTTGGTCTTGCGGCTATAGCGGATCACGGCTGGGCGACCATCCGGGTCCTTCTTCGGCGCTTCACACAGGAAGTGGTACTTGGGATCGATCTCGTCCTTGTGCGGCACGATCTCCAGCACCAGCGGTGCACGGGTCTCGCGGTTTTTCGGGAACTGGCTGGCGGCCAGGAACAGGCCCGAAGCACCGTCGCGCAGGATATAGGTGTCGTTGACCTTCTCGCACTTGAGCTCGGGCATCTTCACCGGGTCCATCTTCGGCGGCGCCGCATCACCGCTTTTCAGCAGTTTGCGGGTGTTCTTGCAGGTCGGGTTGGTGCAACCGAAGAACTTGCCGAAACGCCCGGTCTTGAGCTGCATCTCGCTGCCGCACTTGTCGCACTCCAGGCTCGGACCCTCGTAGCCCTTGATGCGGTAGGTGCCCTCTTCGATCTCGTAGCCGTTGCAATCCGGGTTGTTACCGCAGATGTGCAGCTTGTGCTTTTCATCCAGCAGATAGGCATCCATCGCCGTGCTGCAGATCGGGCAACGGTGCTTGCCACGCAGTACCAGCGACTCGGATTCGCCCTCGTCGTCCGCGGCGATTTCATCGCCCGGCACCAGGTTGACGGTAGCCTTGCAGCGCTCTTTCGGCGGCAGGCTGTAGCCCGAGCACCCCAGGAACACGCCGGTGGATGCCGTACGGATCTGCATCGGCCGGCCGCAGGTGAGGCAAGGAATGTCGGTCATGACCGGCTGGTTGGCGCGCATGCCACTGTCGGGGCTCTCGGCCACCTCGAGTTTCTTCTTGAAGTCGCCGTAGAACTCGTCCAGCACGTTTTTCCAGTCGCGTTCGCCCTGGGCCACGTCGTCGAGGTTCTCTTCCATGCCGGCGGTGAAGCCGTAGTCCATCAGGTTGGAGAAGCTCTCGGACAGACGCTCGGTGACGATATCGCCCATCTTTTCCGAATAGAAGCGGCGGTTGTGCAGCGCCACGTAGCCACGGTCCTGAATCGTGGAGATGATCGCCGCATAGGTGGAAGGACGACCGATACCGCGTTTCTCCATCTCCTTGACCAGGCTGGCTTCCGAATAGCGCGCCGGCGGCTTGGTGAAGTGCTGCGACGGATCAAGCTTGATCAGCTTCAACGTATCGCCCTGCGCCATATCCGGCAGTACATCGTCGTCGCCTGGCTTGGCGATTTGCGGCATTACGCGGGTATAACCGTCGAACTTGAGGATACGGCCCTTGGCACGCAGCTCAAAGTCGCCCGCCCCCACGCTGACCGTGGTGGACAAGTATTGCGCCGGCAGCATCTGGCAGGCCAGGAATTGGCGCCAGATCAGCTCGTAGAGGCGTTCAGCGTCGCGCTCCATGCCGCTGAGCTTGCTCGGCTCGGTGTTGGCGTCGGAGGGGCGAATCGCTTCGTGAGCCTCCTGTGCCCCTTCCTTGCTGCTGTAGACGTTGGGCTTTTCCGGCAGGTACTTCTTGCCGAATTCGCTTTCGATATAAGTACGCGCCATCGCCACCGCGTCTTGCGACAGGTTGGTCGAGTCGGTACGCATGTACGTGATGTAGCCCGCTTCGTACAGACGCTGGGCCATCATCATGGTCTTCTTCACACCAAAGCCCAGGCGGTTGCTCGCGGCCTGTTGCAGAGTGGAGGTGATGAACGGTGCCGACGGCTTGCTGCTGGTCGGTTTGTCTTCACGCTTGACGATGCTGTAGCTTGAGGCCTTGAGCTTCTCCAGTACAGCCATGGCCTGGGCTTCGTTCAGCGGCTTGAACGCCTCGCCGTTCTCGCGGGCCACTTCAAAGCGCACGTTGTTGCCCTTGGCGGTGCCGAGGTCAGCGTGGACTTCCCAGTATTCTTCGGGGTTGAACGCACGAATTTCGCGCTCACGCTCCACCACCAGCTTGACCGCAACCGACTGCACACGGCCGGCCGACAGGCCACGGGCGATTTTCGCCCACAGCAGCGGCGAGACCATGTAGCCCACCACGCGGTCGAGAAAACGCCGGGCCTGTTGGGCGTTGACACGGTCGATGTCCAGTTCGCCCGGCTTGGAGAAGGCTTCCTGGATGGCTTTCTTGGTGATTTCGTTGAACACCACGCGCTTGTAGCGGCTGTCGTCGCCGCCAATGGCTTCCCGCAGGTGCCAGGCAATAGCCTCCCCTTCGCGGTCCAAGTCCGTTGCGAGATAGATGGTGTCGGCATCCTTGGCGAGCCGGCGCAGCTCTTCGATGACCTTTTCCTTGCCCGGAAGGATTTCGTACTTGGCCTTCCAGCCATGGTCCGGGTCAACACCCATGCGTGAGACCAGCTGCTTGCGCGCTTTCTCTTTAGGGGTGAGCACCGGACCTTCGCCCGCAGCCGCCTTGCCGCGCTTGGCGGCAGGCTCCTTGCTGGCGCTAGCCGAACCGCTGGTGGGCAGGTCTCGGATATGGCCGATACTCGACTTCACCACGTACTCGTTGCCCAAGTACTTGTTGATGGTCTTGGCCTTAGCCGGGGATTCCACAATGACCAGCGATTTGCCCATGGATCGGAAAATTCCTGAATTCGAGAAGTGAGAGGCAGTTGGCGCCTGTCGCGGCAACGCTATATATAGTGGCAACAAGATGAGGTCAAGCGCAGCATTCTGCGCGACCTGCCGTTATTGCCCTGAAAAAAGACTGGGTTCGGCCTGGACCAAAGCAAAGCGCGGGACCTGCTCGCCGTCAACTTCGACGGTCTCCAGGAACATACTCAAGGGACGCACCCAAAAGCCGTATTCGCCATACAGTGCTTGGTAAAACACCACTTCTTCTTCGGTTTCGGAGTGCCGTGCCACGCTGAAAACGCGGTACTGCGGCCCCTTGTAATGTTGGTAGAGCCCCGGTTCGACTTTCATGCTCTGGCCCTCGTACAAAATTTGTTGAAAAAAATATTAAAAATTCCAAAAAACAAAAACCGGGGCACTGGGCCCCGGCTTCCGTCAAGCGAACGATTAAACGCGTTCGAAGACGGTGGAAATGCCTTGGCCGAGACCAATGCACATGGTTGCAACCCCAAGGTTGCCGCCATTTTGCTTCATCACGTTAAGCAATGTGCCGGAGATGCGGGCACCGGAGCAACCGAATGGGTGGCCCAGGGCAATCGCGCCGCCGTGCAGGTTAACCTTCTCATTCATCTTGTCGAGTACTTTCAGATCTTTCAGCACTGGCAGGGCCTGTGCGGCGAAGGCTTCGTTGAGCTCGAAGAAGTCGATATCGGAGATGGTCAGGCCTGCGCGCTTCAAGGCTTTTTGCGTGGCCGGTACTGGACCATAGCCCATGATCGCCGGGTCCACACCCGCTACGGCCATCGAGCGAATCACCGCCAGCGGCTGGATGCCCAGGTCCTGGGCACGCTGCGCCGACATCACGATCATGCACGAAGCGCCATCGGTGATCTGCGACGACGTACCGGCTGTCACGGTGCCGCCCTTGGGATTGAACGCCGGCTTGAGCGCCGCCAGGCTTTCCAGGGTGGTGTCCGGACGGATGGTCTCGTCGTAGTCGAACAGTTTCAGGAAACCGTTCTCGTCATAGCCGTTCATCGGGATGATTTCATCCTTGAACTTGCCTTCCACGGTCGCCTTGTGGGCGAGTTGGTGGGAACGCAGGCCGAACGCGTCCTGGGCTTCACGGGTGATGCCGTGCATTTTGCCGAGCATTTCCGCGGTAAGGCCCATCATGCCCGAGGCTTTTGCCGCGTACAGCGACATGTGCGGGTTAGGGTCGACGCCGTGCATCATGCTGACGTGGCCCATGTGCTCCACGCCGCCGACCACGAACACATCGCCGTTGCCGGTCATGATCGCTTGCGCAGCGGTGTGCAGCGCGCTCATCGACGAACCGCACAGGCGGCTCACGGTCTGGCCGGCCGCGGTGTGCGGGATCTGGGTCATCAACGACGCCATGCGCGCGATGTTCCAGCCCTGCTCCAGGGTCTGATTGACGCAGCCCCAGATCACGTCTTCGACCTCGTTCGGGTCAACCTTGACGTTGCGTTCCAGCAGCTTGCTGATCAGGTGCGCCGACATGTCTTCGGCGCGGGTGTTGCGGTGCATGCCGCCCTTGGAGCGGCCCATCGGCGTGCGACCGAAGTCGACAATCACGACGTCTCTTGGATTCAAGCTCATAAATATTCTCGCTCTAGTCGATTGGGCGCTTAACCGAAGAAGCTCTGGCCATTCTTGGCCATCTCACGCAGCTTCGCGGTCGGGTGGTACAGCGGGCCCAAATCAGCGTATTTGTCAGCCAGGGCAACGAACTCGGCCACACCGATCGAGTCGATGTAACGCAGCGCACCACCACGGAATGGAGGGAAACCGATACCGTACACCAGGCCCATATCGGCCTCGGCGGCGGTCTCGACGATGCCGTCTTCCAGGCAACGTACGGTTTCCAGGCACAGGGCGATCATCATCCAGTTGATGATGTCTTCGTCCGACACCTCACGCTGTTCGTAGATGACCGGGGCCAGCACTTCGTGCACCGACGGGTCGGCCACTTTCTTCTGCTTGCCCTTCTTGTCGGCCTCGTAGGCGTAGAAACCCTTGCCGTTCTTCTGACCCAGGCGCTTGGCCTCGTACAGCGCGTCGATCGCCGAACGACGGTCGTCTTTCATGCGGTCCGGGAAACCTTCAGCCATGACGTCGCGACCATGGTGGCCGGTGTCGATGCCGACCACGTCCATCAGGTACGCCGGGCCCATGGGCCAGCCGAATTTCTCCATGACCTTGTCGATGCGCACGAAGTCCACACCGGCGCTGACCAGCTTGGCGAAACCGCCGAAGTACGGGAACAGCACGCGGTTGACCAAAAAGCCCGGGCAGTCGTTGACCACGATCGGGTTCTTGCCCATTTTCTTGGCGTAGGCAACGGTGGTGGCCACCGCCTGTTCACTGGACTTCTCGCCACGGATCACTTCCACCAGCGGCATCATGTGCACCGGGTTGAAGAAGTGCATGCCGACGAAGTTTTCCGGGCGCTTGAGGGCCTGAGCCAGCAGCGAGATGGAAATGGTCGAGGTGTTGGAGGCCAGGATGGTGTCGTCTTTGACCTGGGCCTCGACTTCAGCCAATACCGCCTGCTTGACCTTCGGATTCTCGACAACCGCTTCGACCACCAGGTCGACGTGGCCGAAATCGCCGTAGGACAGCGTAGGACGAATGCCGTTAAGCACTTCAGCCATTTTCGCAGCAGTCATGCGACCTTTATCAACGCGGCCTACCAGCAGCTTGGCGGCTTCCGCCAGGCCCTGCTCGATACCGTGCTCGTTGATGTCTTTCATCAGGATCGGCGTGCCTTTGGACGCCGATTGATAGGCGATACCGCCGCCCATGATACCGGCGCCGAGTACGGCGGCCTGTTTCACGTCGCGGGCGATTTCGTCGTAGGCCTTGGCCTTTTTCTTCAGTTC
Source organism: Pseudomonas sp. 44 R 15 (assembly GCF_900004965.1). Lineage (NCBI taxonomy): Bacteria > Pseudomonadati > Pseudomonadota > Gammaproteobacteria > Pseudomonadales > Pseudomonadaceae > Pseudomonas > Pseudomonas sp. 44 R 15. Next base: position 297,695 of record NZ_CVTU01000090.1, on the reverse strand, counting down.
CTGATCGTTCAGGAACAGGCCGATCAAGCTCTGCGCAGCAGAGGTCTTGGCGAGTTTGACGAAACCGGCAGCTTCGATTTCCAGCGCCTTGTCGCGACCGAAGTTCGCGGCTTTCTGGATAGTCTTGATCGCTTCAACCGGCGCCGGGTAGTTCGGGCCGGCCTGGCCAGCCACGAAACCCTTGGCGGTTTCGAACGACATCATTTGTTCGATGGCGTTGAGCTTGAGTTTTTCCAGCTTCGGCTGACGCTTGGCCTTGTAGTCAAATTCGCCGCTGATGGCGCCCTTGATCAGGTTCAGCGCGGCTTCGGCCAGTTTGTCCGGGGCAACCACTGCATCGACAGCACCGACTTTCAGCGCGTCTTCAGCACGGTTTTCCTTGCCGGCGGCAATCCATTCGATGGCGTTGTCGGCACCGATGATGCGCGGCAGGCGCACGGTACCGCCAAAGCCCGGGTAGATACCCAACTTGACTTCAGGCAGGCCGATTTTGGCAGTGGCCGACATGACGCGGAAGTCCGCCGCCAGGCACATTTCCAGGCCGCCGCCCAGGGCGATACCGTTGATCGCAGCCACGGTGGGTACGTTGAGGTCTTCGAAATCGCTGAAAATCTTGTTGGCTTCAAGGTTGCCAGCCACCAGCTCGGCATCGGGCAGCTTGAAGTTGTCGACGAATTCGGTGATGTCAGCGCCGACGATAAACACGTCCTTGCCGCTGGAGACGATCACGCCCTTGACCGAAGCATCTGCTTTGATGGTGTCTACGGCCTGACGCAGTTCGTTCAGGGTTAGACGGTTGAACTTGTTGACGGACTCACCCTTGAGGTCGAATTTCAATTCGACGATGCCACTTTCAAGAGCCTTAACCGTGATGGCTTTACCTTCGTAAATCATCAACTGATCTCCACGATATGGAAGCTGAACAGTACACACCGGACGCTGGCCTCTGGTTGGACATTGACACCTGCATCAATGCTCACGCCAATCCGCCAGGCACACCCGCCAGTGCGATAGTCGGGGTTATGTCAGAGCTGTCTGTAGGACAAACGCTCAATTCATACGCCCGTTTGATTTGGGTACGCCACCTTCATCCAATTCCGGGCAATTGTCAATCGCTCCAAAGACTAGGAAAAACGCGACTTTCCAGTCAGTTCAGAACCCGAAGCGCAGGATAGCAACCCGTCAATATTTAACTATTCACAGAATCAATAATAGGAAAGATAGGAGAAAAGCCTGTACAGAAAGGGATAGACGGCTAGGCTAACCGCAACTTGAGGATTTACCGGCCTGCCTGGCCAACTCCAGCCCGATGATGAGTCGGGCTTTTTATTGCCCGGCCTTCCGGTTTTCTGTAGGAGCGAGCTTGCTCACGAAAATCGCCAACCATAACGCAGCGGACTCAGGTTTAACGCGTCGCTCTCGGGTTTTTCGCGAGCAAGCTCGCTCCTACAATGAGTGGGTTATGTCAGGCCAGGGCTTTGAGCAGCGCATCAATATCCTTCAACACACTCGCATCGCCCTTCTCGCCCCAGTACAAGGCGATCATCTGCTTGTCCGCCTCGACCTTGTAGACGTTGGCCGGCAGCGTTGAAAAATACGGCAACAACTTCTCGTCCACGCACACCTCGCGCCATTGGTTGACCCATACCCCCGGCTCCCACTGCCAGTAACTCCAGATGGCCGGCGAGCTGCCGCGTCGTGGCCGGCAGTACTGCGCGCAGGGGCTCGGCGGCTCTTGCTTGAGCCAGTGCGGCCACGCCTGGGGCGCCAGTTGCATGGCCAGCCCGATGCGGCGCGCCTCCATGCGCAGCGCCATGCGCCCGCTCTGATGGCGCGAGGGACGCAGCCATGCCAAAGGGCTCAGCACCACGACAAGGATTGACACCACTATCCAGACCGTCATATGTGTACTCCCGAATTTCTAGATGAGCGGATTTGACCTGACGCAACCGCATCCGCTTGGAAAGCAGCCATACTGAACTTATTGCAGTCCCCCTGGAGGAACGCCCCATGCCCTACACACATATTCTGGTCGCCGTCGACCTGACCGAAGAGTGCGATCCAGTGATCAAGCGTGCGCAGGAATCTGCATTGGCCAATGGCGCCATACTGTCGTTGGTGCATATCGTCGAGCCCATGGCCATGGCCTTTGGCGGTGACGTGCCGATGGACCTTTCCCAGTTGCAGCAACAACAATTTGACCAGGCCAAGGAGCGCCTGGATCGTTTGATTCTCAAATACCCGCACCTGAAAAAGGAAGACTGCCACCTGACATACGGCCAACCGCGCCAGGAAATCCATCACTTGGCCAAGGAAAAGGCTTGCGACTTGATCGTGGTGGGTAGCCATGGTCGCCATGGCCTGGCGCTGCTGCTGGGCTCTACTGCCAATGATGTGCTGCATGGCGCGCCGTGTGATGTGCTGGCCGTCAAGTTGGTTAAAGACACCAGCAAGTAAGACCGATGAAGATCAAATGTGGGAGGGGGCTTGCCCCCGATAGCATTCTGTCAGTTGATGCATCTGGTGACTGATACACCGCTATCGGGGGCAAGCCCCCTCCCACATTTGGATCGCATTTCATATAAAAAACCCGGTGCTCATCAAGTGAGCACCGGGTTTTTTAATACGTTGAAATTACTCAGGCATCCAACTCGGCCCAACGCTCAACCAGCGCTTCCAACTCCTGGTTCAACGTCTCCAGGGTGGCGATGACGTTGGCGGTTTCCGCCGCCGGGCGCTGGTAGAAACCGGCGTCAGCCATCTCTGCCTCTACTGCGGCAATCTGCTGTTCCTTGGCGTCGATATCACCCGGCAAGGCTTCCAGCTCGCGCTGCAGCTTGTAGCTGAGCTTTTTCTTGGCCGAAGGCGCAGCTTCCTGTGCCGGAGCGGCGGCGGCCACGGGCGCGACGACCGCAGAGGTCAGGTCGGCCTTGCCGGATTTGCTTTCGGTCACGCCCAAAAGGCGCGGCGAGCCGCCCTGGCGCAGCCAGTCCTGATAACCACCGACGTACTCGCGCACCTTGCCCTCGCCTTCGAAGACCAGGGTGCTGGTGACCACGTTGTCGAGGAATGCCCGGTCGTGGCTGACCATCAATACGGTGCCGTTGAAGGTCAACAGCACTTCTTCGAGCAACTCGAGGGTTTCCACGTCGAGGTCGTTGGTCGGTTCGTCGAGCACCAGCAGGTTCGCCGGCTTGCTGAACAGCTTGGCCAGCAGCAGGCGCGCGCGTTCGCCACCGGACAAGGCTTTCACCGGGGTACGCGCACGTTGCGGGCTGAACAGGAAGTCGCCCAGGTAGCTGAGGACGTGGCGGCTCTGGCCGTCGATGTCGATAAAGTCGCGACCTTCGGCGACGTTGTCGATGACGGTTTTCTCCAGGTCCAACTGGTGGCGCAACTGATCGAAGTAGGCGACGTCGATACGCGTGCCCTCTTCCACCGTGCCGCTGGTCGGCTGCAGACCGCCGAGCATCAGCTTGAGCAAGGTGGTCTTGCCGGTGCCGTTGGCGCCCAGCAGACCGATACGGTCGCCGCGCGCCAGGACCATGGAGAAGTCCTTGATCAGGAACGGACCTTCCGGGTGATGGAAGCTGACGTTCTCCAGCACCATGACCTGCTTGCCCGACTTGTCGGCCGTGTCGAGCTGGATATTGGCCTTGCCGGTGCGCTCGCGACGTTCGCTGCGCTCAACCCGCAGTGCTTTCAACGCGCGCACACGGCCTTCGTTACGGGTGCGACGCGCCTTGATGCCCTGGCGGATCCAGACTTCTTCCTGGGCCAGTTTCTTGTCGAACAGCGCGTTGGCGGTCTCTTCAGCCGAGAGTGCGGCTTCCTTGTGCACCAGGAAGCTGGCGTAGTCGCCGTTCCAGTCGATCAGGCCGCCACGGTCCAGTTCGAGGATGCGGGTGGCCAGGTTTTGCAGGAAGGAACGGTCGTGCGTGATGAACAGCACGGCGCCCTGGAAATCCTTGAGGGCTTCTTCCAGCCAGGCGATGGCGCCGATATCCAGGTGGTTGGTCGGCTCGTCGAGCAGCAGCAGATCCGGTTCGGACACCAGGGCCTGGGCCAGCAGCACGCGACGACGCCAGCCGCCGGACAACTGGGCGAGGGTCTTGTCGGCCGGCAGTTGCAGGCGGCTCAGGGTGCTGTCGACCAGTTGCTGCAAGCGCCAGCCATCGCGGGCTTCGAGGTCTTGCTGGACGTGCATCAGCTTGTCCAGGTCGGCTTCGGTGACGCAGTTCTGCGCCAGGTGATGGTATTGCGCAAGCAATTCGCCAACGCCGTCCAGGCCTTCGGCGACCACGTCGAACACTGTCCGCTCGTCGGCTACCGGCAATTCCTGCGGCAATTCGCCAATCTTGAGGCCCGGAGCGCGCCAGACAGAGCCCTCATCGGGCTTCTGGTCGCCTTTTACCAGCTTCATCATGCTCGACTTGCCGGTGCCGTTGCGGCCGATGATGCACACCCGCTCACCACGGGCGATCTGCCAGGACACCTTGTCCAACAACGGCATAGCGCCGAAAGCAAGGGACACATCGCTGAATTTGAGCAGGGTCATACGCTTCTCCAAAAACTGGGCGCGCATTCTACCTGAGTTGAGGGTGGGATGCGGCCTGCATTTTCGCTGCCGACACGTTCTGCAGGACATTTGCCGCGAACTTGAACCAACCGGCCGGCAAAGCTTTCGCCGGTCGCTGGCAAAAGGCTAAGCTAGGGGCAATCAGTGTCGGCGATGCCGGTGCTAGTCGTGATTTCTCTGCACGGACGTCTCATGCGCAGTCGCCTTTTCAACTTTTTATCCTGTCTGCTTCTTTCCACCACCGCCGTTCAATCTGCCCAGGCCGTGGACCTCACCACCCAACGTCAATATTACGATGAAGCCAAGCGCGCCCTCGCCAAGGGCGACAGCGGCCCCTACATGCAATACAGCCAGGCCCTGGCCGACTACCCGCTGACGCCGTACCTGGCGTATGACGAACTGACCGCACGCCTTAAAACCGCGAGCAACCAGGAAATCGAACAGTTCCTCGCCAAAAACGGCGACCTGCCCCAGGCCAACTGGATGAAGCTGCGCTGGTTGCGCTGGCTGGCCGACCGGGGTGATTGGCAGACCTTTGAAAAGTACTACGATACCAAGCTCAATTTCGTCGAACTGGACTGCCTGCATGGCCAGTACCAACTGACCCACAACCTCAAGGCCGAAGGCTACAAGACCGCCGAGAAGCTGTGGATGACCGGCAAATCCCAGCCGGCCGCCTGCGATGTGACCTTCGGCCAGTGGGCCTCTGACGGTCAGTTGACCGAGCAGAAAATCTGGGACCGCACCAAGCTTGCCGCCGAAGCACGCAACTACGCACTGGCCAACAGCCTGGTGAAAACCCTGCCGACGCTCGGCGCCCAGGGCCGCCTGATGATCGACGTGGCGCAAAAACCCGACATGCTCAGCGACCCGGCGCGCTTCCTGCCGGCCACCGAGGCCATGTCCGACGCCGTGGGCCTGGGCCTGCGCCGCCTGGCCCGCCAGGACCCGGACAAGGCCATGGCCCTGCTGGACGGCTACGCCAGCAGCATGCACTTCTCCCGTGACGAAAAAGTTTCGATTGCCCGGGAAATCGGCCTGACGCTCGCCCGTCGCTACGACCCTCGTGCGTTGGACGTAATGACCCAATACGACCCGGAGTTGCGCGACAACACCGTTTCGGAATGGCGCCTGCGCCTGCTGCTGCGCCTGGCGCGCTGGGAAGATGCCTACCAACTGACCCGCAAGCTGCCCCAGGACCTGGCCACCACCAACCGCTGGCGCTACTGGCAGGCGCGTAGCCTGGAGCTGGCCGAACCGAAAAACCCGCAGGCGCTGGTGCTGTATAAAAACGTCGCCAAGGAACGCGACTTCTACGGTTTCCTCGCCGCCGACCGCTCCAAGACCCCTTACCAGTTGAACAACAAGCCGCTGGTGATGAGCCAGGCGCTGGTCAATAAAGTGCGCAACACCCCAGGCGTGCGCCGTGCCCTGGAGTTCTACGCCCGCGGCCAGATCGTCGATGGCCGCCGCGAGTGGTACCACGTCAGCCGTCACTTCAACCGTGATGAAATGGTCGCGCAGGCGAAGCTGGCCTACGACATGAAGTGGTACTTCCCGGCGATCCGCACGATCAGCCAGGCGCAATATTGGGACGACCTGGACATCCGCTTCCCGATGGCCCACCGCGACACCCTGGTGCGCGAAGCCAAGGTGCGCGGCCTGCATTCAAGCTGGGTGTTCGCAATTACCCGCCAGGAAAGCGCCTTCATGGACGATGCCCGTTCCGGCGTCGGCGCCAGCGGCCTGATGCAACTGATGCCCGGCACCGCCAAGGAAACCGCGCGCAAGTTCAGCATTCCCCTGGCTTCCCCGGCCCAGGTACTGGACCCGGACAAAAACATCCAACTCGGCGCCGCCTACCTGAGCCAGGTGCACAGCCAGTTCAATGGCAACCGTGTGCTCGCTTCCGCCGCCTACAACGCCGGCCCCGGCCGCGTGCGTCAATGGCTGCGCGGTGCCGATCACCTGAGTTTCGACGTGTGGGTGGAAAGCATCCCGTTCGACGAAACCCGCCAGTATGTGCAGAACGTGCTGTCTTATTCGGTGATCTACGGGCAGAAGCTCAATTCGCCGCAGCCGTTGGTGGATTGGCATGAGCGGTATTTTGATGACCAGTAAGAGGGGCAGCTTCAAGCGGCAAGTTTGAAGCTTCAAGAGGAATGCCCGTATTGAGAGATGCGGGCATTTTTTTAGAGTCGGCTTTACACCGCCTCAGCCAGCGCCAGGCTCAGGGCTTGCAACATGAATTCAACAAAGGGCGTCGCTTCTGCCTGCTGATCCGCCGCCGACAGCGCAGCATAGTAGGCATCCTGCTGATCCCGAATAACCGCCTCCACTGGCAGATAAGCCAGCGCCGGGCGCCATTGGCTGAGTATCAACGTCTGCCAGAGCCGCCCCATTCGTCCATTGCCGTCTGCAAAGGGATGGATGAATTCGAACTCGTAATGGAATACACAACTGGCGATCAAGGGGTGCCAATCTGAAGCTGACTGCCATTGCAGCAAATCATCGATCAGATGCGCAACGCGACTCGCAGGCGGCGCCATATGAACCAATTGCTCGCCGCGATAAATGCCAACCCCCGAGTGACGAAACCGTCCGGCATCGTCTATCAATCCGAACATCAGCAGTTCGTGGGCTTTGAGCAGGTCAGCACGATTACTCGGCGTCCAGTGCGGCATCGCCTCATAGGCTGCAAAGGCGTTGCGCACTTCCTGGATTTCCCGTGGCAGGCCCAGTACTCGCTTACCCTCCAAGACAGCGGTGACTTGCTCGACGCTGAGCGTATTGTTCTCGATCGCGAGCGAAGCCTGAATGGTGCGAATCCGATTACCGCGCCTCAGCTGAGGCGTCTGGCGGCTATCGTTGCCCGCCGAGAGCTGACCGATCTGCTCACTGATATCGGCTACCAGCGCCAGCATCTTTGTCGTCAGCGTCAACGGAGGTTGATAACGGCTCATATCCTCATCCAGATCATTTATCGAAAGGCCCTATGATGCCCTAAGGCGCAAGCACACTGCAGCTTCATTCCTCCTGCCCGCCATCACTGAACTGCAACGCCGCCAACCGCGCATACAGCGGATTGCTCGCAATCAACTGCTGATGCGTGCCCACGGCCACCAGCTTGCCCTGGTCCATCACCGCTATCCGGTCGGCGTTTTTCACCGTGGCCAGGCGATGCGCGATCACCAGGGTGGTACGGCCCTGCATCAATTGCGGCAGGGCTTGCTGGATCAGGTGTTCGCTCTGGGCATCAAGGGCGCTGGTGGCTTCGTCGAGCAGCAGGATGGGGGCATCCACCAGCAAGGCACGGGCGATGGCCAGGCGTTGCCGCTGACCACCGGAGAGGCCCAGGCCACCGTCGCCCAGGTGGGTCTGGTAGCCGTCGGGCATTTGCAGGATGAAGTCATGGGCATGGGCGATACGCGCAGCGGCCTCGACCTGTTCGTGGGTGGCGGTGGGGTTACCGTAGCGGATGTTGTCTTCGATGCTGCCAAAAAACAGCGCCGGGCTCTGGGAGACCAGGGCAAAGTGGCGGCGCAGGTCCAGCGGGTCGAGTTCGGTCAGCGGCCTGCCTTCGAGCAGGATGCGGCCTTGCTGGGGGTCGTAGAAGCGCAGCAGCAGGTCAAAGAGCGTCGATTTGCCTGCGCCGGAAGGGCCCACCAGCGCGAGGGTTTCACCGGGGTTGATCGTCAGGTTCAGGCCATCGATGGCGTAGCTGTCTGGCCGCGACGGGTAGGAAAAGCGCAGGTCCTCAAGCGTCATGCGCCCGCTGACACGCTCCGGCAAGCGTACGCTGCCGCTGGCCGGCGCCTGGATGTCGTTGCTCGACTGCAACAGCTCGCCAATCCGCTCTGCCGCACCGGCGGCCCGCTGCAATTCGCCAAGCACTTCGCTCAAGGTGCCGACGGCGCTGCCGACGATCAGGCTGTAGAACACGAACGCCGCCAGCTCACCGCCGGAAATGCGCCCGCTGATCACGTCCATGCCGCCCACCCACAACATCACGCCCACGGCGCCGAGCACCAGCATGATCACCAGGGTAATCAGCCAGGACCGCTGCAGGATGCGTTTGCGCGCGGTGGCAAACGCCTCTTCCACGGTCAGGGCAAAACGCTGTTCGTCCTGCGCCTGATGATTATAGGCCTGCACGGTCTTGATCTGGCCCAAGGTCTCGGCCACGTAGCTGCCGACATCAGCGATGCGGTCCTGGCTCTGCCGTGACAGGCTGCGCACACGCCGGCCGAAGATCAGGATCGGCGCCAGCACCAGCGGCAACGCCACCACCACAATGCTGGTGAGCTTGGGGTTGGTGATGAACAGCAGCACGATACCGCCAATGACCATCAAGGCATTGCGCAGGAACAACGACAGTGATGAGCCGATCACCGATTGCAGCAAGGTGGTGTCGGTGGTCAGGCGCGACTGGATTTCCGAGCTGCGGTTGTTCTCGTAGAAACCGGGGTGCAGGTAGATCAGGTGGTTGAACACTTGCCGGCGAATGTCCGCCACTACGCGCTCGCCGATCCACGACACCAGGTAGAAGCGCGTGAACGTGCCCACCGCCAGGCCCAGCACCAGCAGCATGAACAGGCCGATGGACTGGTTGAGCAGGTGCGGTGACTGGGTCATGAAACCCTGGTCGACCAGCAGGCGAATGCCTTGCCCCATGGACAAGGTAATACCGGCGGTGACGATCAGCGCCAACAGGGCGCCCAGCGCCTGCCAGCGGTAGGGCGCGATAAAGCGGCTGGCCAGGCGGATCGCGCGGCGTTGACGGGTTGAGAACATACGGGCTTCACCACTGACGGAGTCTAACCCTCAACATTGGGGGAACTTGCGCAAATAACAATGAGTCAGGTTAATTATGCCCGCCGATAGAGGCCGCTAGAGGCTATCGGTCTAAGACTGATCTGGAAATATGTGCCGGTTTCTGGTGGACTGGGTGTCCGAACCGGTGAACGTGTATGGAGTTGTAACAGCTCGGTCACGCGGGGGAATTAAAGTAGGTACACAACCTGATGAGGAGACAGGCCATGACCTTGCAAAACAGCAGCAATGCCAAGATTGAAGTGATCCGCCAACCGCAGGCGCTGCCTTGCTCTTACATCGATGCCAAGGGCCGCGAAGTGCAGATTACCGAAGAAATGATCCAGCAAGCGTGCAGCGAACTGGAACAGCGCCTGGTCAAGCCTGCGCAGCAAGGCTGAAACGCCGACGCTCTTTCAAACCCGGCCCAGGTGGCCGGGTTTTTTATCGGCTGTCTAAACGCAGACCGCGCCCAGTGCGGTCACGATGTTGGACAACACGGCCGACTCGCCGTTGATGCGCACCTTGAGGCCATCAATCTCGCGGCGCTCCGGGTAGTGCTTGCGCAATAAGTCAAAGGCCTTGCGCTGCTCGTCCACCGTTCCCACAAGGCTGCGACGCAAATCCGCATCATCGCGGCGCGGGTCGTACACGCTGCGGCACAAGGTCGCCAACGCCCAGGCCGGGTCGGTCGACGCGTTCAGGTGCACCTCGGCCAGCCACGGTTGCGGCAGCAGGTCGCTCAAGTGGATGCTCGGCTCCAGGCCCTGGTGGGCACAGAACGCCTGATAGACCTGCGCCGTGCCGCGCTGCTTGCCGTCGAGGCTGTAGCCGGCGATATGCGGGGTGGCCAGTACGCACAGGTCAGCCAGGTCGGCATCCACCTGCGGCTCGCCCTCCCACACATCCAGCACCGCTTGCAGATCTTCGCGCTCAAGTAATACGTCGCGCAGGGCGGCGTTATCCACCACCGCGCCTCGACTGGCGTTGATCAGCCAGGTACCGGGCTTGAGTTGTTCCAGGCGCTGGCGATCAAACAGATGCCAGGTGGCGCCATTGCCGGACTTGATCAGCGGCGTGTGCAGGCTGATCACGTCGCATTGCTCGATGATCTGTTGCAGGCTCACGTAGTCGCCGTCTTCGGCGATCTGTCGTGGCGGGTCGCAGACCAGCACGTTCCAACCCAGGCCCTTGAGCACCTGGACCAGCCGCCCGCCAACCTCACCGGCGCCCACGATGCCATAAGTACGCCGGGTGAGGTCGGCCCCTTCGATTTCGGCCAGGGTCTGCAAGCTGCCCAGCACATAATCCACCACGCCCCGCGCATTGCAGCCGGGTGCGCTGGACCACTGGATACCGGCCTGGCGGAAATAATCGAGGTCCAGATGATCGGTGCCGATGGTGCAGGTGCCGACAAAACCCACCTTGGAGCCCTCAAGCAAGGCGCGATTGACGTTGGTCACCGAACGCACCAGCAGCACATCGGCCTGCTCCACCGTGGCGCGGTCAATCGAACGGCCGGGTACGCGGCGAATCTCGCCAAATCCCTGGAAAAATGCATCGAGCAGCGGAATATTTTCGTCGGCAACAATCAGCATGGCGGGCTCCTTTGGCGGATCAGCAGTGTACAGGCATGGGATTGAAGTGACACATGGGTTATGGGGTGCCTGTGTAGTCGCATTACAAATCAGCAACACAGGTTTTTTCCTGACCGTTGCGTCAAGGCGTAGAATCCGCCGCCCTTGCGACTGCCTTTTTGATTGGACACCTGTACGTGAACATCGCTACCGCTACCCTCACCCGCCCCGCCCGCATCCGTCGGGAAGTGCGCGGCCTGCTGACGCTGGCCCTGCCGATTATGATCGGCCAACTGGCAACCACCGCGATGAGCTTTGTCGACGCGGTGATGGCCGGGCGGGTCAGCCCCAAGGACCTGGCGGCGGTGGGCCTGGGTAACTCGATCTGGATCCCGGTGTACCTGCTGATGACTGGCACCCTGCTGGCCACCACACCGAAAGTCGCGCAGCGCTTTGGCGCGGGCAAGCTCAACGAAATCGGGCCTTTGGTGCGTCAGTCATTGTGGCTGGCCGTAGTGGTCGGCCTGTGCGGCGGCCTGTTGTTGCTGTGCGCCGAGCCGATACTGCATGCGATGAAGGTCGAGCCCGACCTGATCGAGCCGTCCATGGGCTATCTGCATGGCATCGCGGCCGGGATGCCGGCCATTGCGCTGTATTACGTGTTTCGCTGCTTCAGTGACGGCCTGGGCCGTACGCGGCCGAGCATGGTCATGGGCCTGATTGGCCTGGCGCTGAATATTCCGCTGAACTACATCTTCATCTACGGCCATCTCGGCCTGCCGGCCATGGGCGGCGTGGGATGCGGCTGGGCCACGGCGATTGCAATGTGGGTGATGATGCTCGGCATGGCCGGGTGGACGCGCTGGGGCGCGGCGTATCAGAGCAGCGAGTTGTTCAAGCGCTTCGACTGGCCACAATGGGCGGTGATCAAACGCGTACTGGGAATCGGCCTGCCGATTGGCGTGGCGATCTTTGCCGAATCGAGCATCTTCGCGGTCATCGCCCTGCTGCTGGGCAACTTGGGCGCCACGGTGGTATCCGGCCATCAGATCGCGCTGAATGTCAGCTCGCTGGTGTTCATGATTCCCTACTCCCTGAGCATGGCCGTCACCGTGCGCGTCGGCCAGGCCCTGGGCCGTGGCGAACCGCGTGAAGCACGCTTTGCCGCAGGCGTCGGCATGGGTACGGCGCTGGCCTATGCCTGCCTGTCCTGCAGCCTGATGCTGGTGTTTCGCGAACAGATTGCGGCGATCTACACCCCCGACCCGGTGGTGATCCACCTGGCATCGATGCTGATCGTGTTCTCGGCGCTGTTCCAGTTCTCCGATTCGATCCAGGTGACCGCCGCCGGTGCGCTGCGCGGCTATCAGGACACGCGGGTGACCATGCTGCTGACCTTGCTCGCCTACTGGGGCGTGGGGTTGCCGGTGGGTTACGCCCTGGGGTTGACCGACTGGCTGGGCGAACCCAGCGGCCCAAGCGGTTTGTGGCAGGGCCTGATCGTGGGCCTGAGTTGCGCGGCGGGCATGCTGCTGGTTCGCCTGGCGCGCAGTGCGCGCCGACGCATCCGGGCAGGCACCGCGCTCACGCGCGCACTGTAGGAGCGAGCTCGCTCGCGAAAAACCTGAGAACGCCTGGTTAAACCAGAAGCGCTGCGTGATCGTCAGCGTTTTTCGCGAGCAAGCTCGCTCCTACAGGGGTTCGGCGGTCAATCGGCTTTTTTGCGGATCCAGTAAAGGTACGTGCCGGCCTCTTCTTGTTGACTGACCAGTTCATGGTCAAGGAACACACAGAACTTGGGAATATCGCGGCGGGTCGACGGGTCGGTCGCGATCACCTTGAGCAGGCCGCCCGGCGGCAGGTCACGGATTTGCTGGTGCAGCATCATCACCGGCTCCGGGCAGTTGAGGCCGGTGGCGTCGAGGGTGCCGTCGACAGGCAATTCAAGACTCATACTTCACTCCTAAAACCAACCCGCTCTCCTGTGGGAGGGGGTTTGCCCCCGATGACGGGGGCACATTCAACATCAATTTCGACAGTGATACCGCCATGGCAGGCAAGCCAGCTCCTACATTGGATATCAGTGTCTCTTGGGTTTCTTTACGTCCACCAACCGGCGCAAGTGGCACGTCACTTCCTCACGGTCGTGGTACAGCTGCTTGCAGCCGATTTCCACACGAATGCCACGGGCCTTGAAGCCCTCTTCGATGCGCTCGAGCAAACGCTTCACTTCGGCATAACGCTGCTTCATCGGCAACTTCAAGTTGACCACCGCCTCGCGGCAATGTCCCTCGCCGATCCAGGTTTCCAGCAACGCGGCGTTACGCGCGGGCTTCTCGACGATGTCGCACACCATCCAGTCCACCGGCTGCTTGGGCACGAAGGTGAAGCCGTCGGCCATCAAGTGCTGCACCAGGCCAGTGTCCATCAGGCTTTCGGCCATGGGGCCGTTGTCGATGGCGGTCACCAGCATGCCCCGGTTGACCAGTTGCCAGGTCCAGCCGCCGGGGGCCGCGCCGAGGTCGACACCGGTCATGTCGCCGTGCAGGCGTTCGTCCCATTGCTCGCGGGGGATGAAGTGGTGCCAGGCCTCTTCCAGCTTCAAGGTCGAGCGGCTGGGCGCGTCACGCGGGAATTTCAAGCGCGGGATGCCCATGGGCCACATTGCCGAGTTGTTCGACTCGGCCAGGCCCATGAACGCTTCGCGGCCGCTCTTGAACGTCAGCAGCAGGCGCGGCTTGCTCGGGTCGTCCACCAGCCTGCCGGCGTTAAGCAAGGCTTTGCGCAGGTGCACTTCGAATTTCTTGCAGAAGTTCGACAGTTCCTTGCCGTCGTTGGTATCGACCATCTCCAGCCACAGGCTGCCGCACACCGGAAACGCGCGCAGGTGGGCGAGGATCACGCTGATGCGGTCGGTTTCCGGCAGGTCGATAAACACCCCGCGCGCCCACTGCCTTGGGAAGATCAGCTCGGCGAAGCGCTGGCCGTGCATCAGGCGCTGCGCGCCGTCTTCTTCAGTGCAGACAAATTCGGCGCAAGCGCTGCCGGTCTTGGCCTTGGCGTAGCCGGACACGTTCAGGCGCGCGGCGTGTTCCGCGATCTCGGAACAGACTTCGCCTTCAAAACCCGGGCGGCAGTGCATAAAAAGGGTGTTCAATTGAATCTCCTGGCAACTGGATTGCTCTATCGCAATACCTGTCATGAAAACGCGCGCATGATAGCCGAGTTCGGAACCTTGGACTCAGCGATAGAGTCCAGTTATTAGCCTGCTAATGAAAACAGCGCTAAGTTGAACGCTCTGTTCGTCCCGTCAGGTCCGTGGCCGTGCGGATCATAAGGAGTCATGTAATGTCATCCCTCGATAGCCTGAGAACCCTTAAGACACTGCAAATAGACAGCAAGACCTACCACTACTTCAGCCTGCCCGAAGCCGCCAAGAGCCTGGGTGACCTGGACAAGCTGCCGATGTCGCTCAAAGTGCTGCTGGAAAACCTGCTGCGCTGGGAGGACAACAAAACCGTCACCGGCACCGACCTCAAGGCCATCGCCGCCTGGCTCAAGGAACGCCAGTCCGACCGCGAAATCCAATACCGCCCCGCCCGCGTGCTGATGCAGGACTTCACCGGCGTGCCCGCCGTGGTCGACCTGGCCGCCATGCGCGCCGCCGTGGCCAAGGCCGGGGGCGATCCGCAGCGCATCAACCCGCTGTCGCCGGTGGACCTGGTGATCGACCACTCAGTGATGGTCGACAAGTTCGGCAACGCCGACGCCTTCGAGCAGAACGTCGATATCGAAATGCAGCGCAACGGCGAACGCTACGCCTTCCTGCGCTGGGGCCAGAGCGCCTTCGATAACTTCAGCGTGGTGCCACCGGGCACCGGCATCTGCCATCAGGTCAACCTGGAATACCTGGGCCGCACGGTGTGGACCAAGGAGGAAGACGGCCGCACCTACGCCTTCCCCGATACCCTGGTAGGCACCGATTCCCACACCACCATGATCAACGGCCTCGGCGTACTCGGCTGGGGCGTGGGCGGGATCGAAGCGGAAGCGGCGATGCTCGGCCAGCCGGTGTCGATGCTGATCCCGGAAGTGATCGGTTTCAAGCTCACCGGCAAATTGAAGGAAGGTATCACCGCCACCGACCTGGTGCTGACCGTGACCCAGATGCTGCGCAAAAAAGGCGTGGTCGGTAAATTCGTCGAATTCTATGGCGACGGCCTGGCCGATCTGCCCCTGGCCGACCGTGCCACCATCGCCAATATGGCGCCGGAATACGGCGCCACCTGCGGCTTTTTCCCGGTCGACGAGGTAACGCTGGACTACCTGCGCCTGTCCGGTCGCCCGGCAGAAACCGTCAAGCTGGTCGAGGCCTACACCAAGGCCCAGGGTCTGTGGCGCAACGCCGGCCAGGAGCCGATCTTCACCGACACCCTGGCCCTGGACATGGGCAGCGTCGAAGCCAGCCTCGCCGGGCCGAAACGCCCGCAGGACCGCGTCGCCCTGCCCAATGTGGGCCAGGCGTTCAGTGATTTCCTCGACCTGCAATTCAAACCCACCAGCAAGGAAGAAGGCCGCCTGGAAAGCGAAGGCGGCGGTGGCGTCGCCGTGGGCAATGCCGACCTGGTGGGCGAGGCCGACTACGAATACGAAGGCAACACCTATCGCCTGAAAAACGGTGCCGTGGTCATCGCCGCCATTACGTCGTGCACCAACACTTCCAACCCCAGCGTGATGATGGCGGCCGGGCTGCTCGCGAAGAAGGCCGTGGAAAAAGGCCTGACGCGCAAACCGTGGGTCAAGAGCTCGCTGGCGCCGGGCTCGAAAGTGGTCACCGACTACTACAACGCGGCCGGCCTCACTCACTACCTGGACACACTCGGTTTCGACCTGGTGGGCTACGGCTGCACCACCTGCATCGGCAACTCCGGGCCGCTGCCCGAGCCGATTGAAAAAGCCATTCAGAAAGCCGACCTCACCGTGGCATCGGTGCTGTCCGGCAACCGCAACTTCGAAGGCCGTGTGCATCCGCTGGTGAAAACCAACTGGCTGGCCTCGCCGCCCCTGGTGGTGGCCTACGCGCTGGCCGGTACGGTGCGTATCGACATCAGCAGCGAGCCGCTGGGTAACGACCGGCAGGGCAACCCGGTGTACCTGAGGGACATCTGGCCCAGCAGCCAGGAGATCGCCGACGCGGTGGCCCAGGTCACCACGGGGATGTTCCACAAGGAATACGCCGAAGTCTTTGCCGGCGACGAGCAGTGGCAGGCGATCGAGGTACCGCAGGCGGCGACCTACGTGTGGCAAGCGGATTCCACCTATATCCAGCACCCGCCGTTCTTCGACGATATTGCCGGCCCGCTGCCGGTGATCGAAGACGTCAAGGGCGCCAACGTGCTGGCCCTGCTCGGCGACTCGGTGACCACCGACCACATCTCCCCCGCCGGCAACATCAAGACCGACAGCCCGGCCGGCCGTTATCTGCGCGAACAAGGCGTGGAGCCACGGGACTTCAACTCCTACGGCTCACGTCGCGGCAACCATGAAGTGATGATGCGCGGCACCTTTGCCAACATCCGTATCCGCAATGAAATGCTCGGCGGCGAAGAAGGCGGCAACACGCTGTATATCCCCACCGGCGAGAAGATGGCGATCTACGATGCCGCCATGAAGTACCAGGCATCGGGCACACCGTTGGTGGTGATCGCCGGCCAGGAATACGGCACCGGTTCGAGCCGCGACTGGGCGGCCAAGGGCACCAACCTGCTGGGGGTCAAGGCGGTGATCGCCGAGAGCTTCGAACGTATCCACCGCTCCAACCTGGTGGGCATGGGCGTGCTGCCGCTGCAGTTCAAGCTGGACCAGAACCGCAAGGCGCTCAAGCTTACCGGCAAGGAGAAGATCGATATCCTCGGGCTGACCGATGCCGAGATCGAGCCACGGATGAACCTGACGCTGGTGATTACGCGCGAAGATGGCAGCAGCGAGAAGGTTGAGGTGCTGTGCCGGATTGATACCTTGAATGAAGTGGAATATTTCAAGGCGGGTGGGATCTTGCACTATGTGCTGCGCCAGTTGATCGCCAGCTAAAGATCGCTGCAGACCAAATGTGGGAGGGGGCAAGCCCCCTCCCACATTGATGGCATTCCAGATTTCAGATCAGCCGAACAGCCACTTCCACAGCAGCACCAGCACAACCACCGCCAGTACCGGCCGCGCAATGCGGTAGGCCTTGGGGTGCTTGCGCTTCCACTGTTTGACCTGGCCGCTGAACTTGTCGCTGAAGGTCTTGCTCCAGGCATACGCCTGGTTGATCCCGCCCACGCGCTCGTCGTCCAGGTTCTGCGGTGCGGTCGCGCGTCCCAGTTGCTTGCTGACCCAACGGTTGATGCGGGTCATCAGGCGATTGCTCAACGGTCGCTCGATGTCACAGAACAGGATCACACGGGTCTTTTCAGTCTCGTTCTTCACCCAGTGCACGTAGGTTTCGTCGAACATCACGTCTTCACCGTCGCGCCAGGCATACACCTGGCCATCGACGAAGATGCGGCAGTCGTCGGAGTTCGGCGTGGACAGCCCCAGGTGATAGCGCAGGGAGCCGGCGAAGGGGTCACGGTGCGGGTTCAGGTGGCTGCCGCCCGGCAACAGCGCAAACATCGCGCCTTTCACGTTGGGAATGCTGCTGACCAGCGCCACGGTTTTCGGGCACAGGGCTTCGGCCGATGGCAGGGGTTTGTCGTACCATTTGAGGTAGAAGCGCTTCCAGCCTTTCTTGAAGAACGAGCCGAAACCGGCGTCGTTGTTCTTTTCGGCGGCGCGGATATAACCCTCGTCGAACAGGTGCATGGCCTCTTCGCGGATCACTTCCCAATTGTCCTTAAGCACGTCCAGTTCCGGGAACTTGCTGCGGTCCAGGTAGGGCTTGGACGGCACTGCGGAAAACAGATACATCAAGGCGTTATACGGGGCGAACAGCGCCGAATGGTTGACGAACTGACGCAACATCGGCAAACGGGCCTTGCCGCGCAGGTGCACATACAGCGTACTGCCGATAAACAGCAGCAACACCGACAGTTTGGCGGCCAAAGAAAAGGTCATGCAGCAACTCCTGAAAATAAGCGCCTGGCCGACAGCTTCCCGTCGCGGGGAAACCAGACGTAGCAGCCGGCCATGATAAACACTTGGCGCATTATGCAGAAGGCCCCTGCCGACCGGCTGACCTGGATCAACACGCCTCCCCCCTGTAGGAGCGAGCTTGCTCGCGAAGAACCTGAGAACGCCACGTTGAATCAGTAAACCCGCGTTATCGTTGACGTTCTTCGCGAGCAAGCTCGCTCCTACAGCCGATTCACGCCTGGTTTTCCTGGTCGGTGAACAGGTCACTGAACAGCATGCTCGACAGGTAACGCTCGCCCGAGTCCGGCAGAATCACCACGATGGTCTTGCCCTGCATTTCCGGTTTCTCGGCCAGGCGCACCGCCACGGCCATGGCGGCGCCGCAGGAAATGCCGCACAAAATGCCCTCTTCCTGCATCAAGCGCCGGGCCATGGCCTTGGATTCGTCGTCGGTGACCAACTCGACGCGGTCGACCATCGACAAATCGAGGTTTTTCGGCACGAAACCGGCGCCAATGCCCTGGATCTTGTGCGGGCTGGGCTTGATCTCTTCACCGGCCAGCGCCTGGGTAATCACCGGCGACACGGCGGGTTCCACCGCCACCGACAGGATCGGCTTGCCTGCGGTGTGCTTGATATAGCGTGACACACCGGTGATCGTGCCGCCGGTGCCCACGCCCGCGACCAGCACGTCCACGGCGCCGTCGGTGTCGTTCCAGATTTCCGGGCCGGTGGTTTTCTCGTGAATGGCAGGGTTGGCCGGGTTTTCGAACTGGGCCGGCATAAAGTAGGTGCTCGGGTCGCCGGCGACGATTTCGCCCGCTTTGTCGATGGCGCCCTTCATGCCCTTGGCAGGTTCAGTCAGCACCAGCTCGGCGCCGAGGGCCTTGAGCACTTTACGGCGCTCGATGCTCATGGACGCGGGCATGGTCAGCAGCAGTTTGTAGCCCCGTGCCGCCGCCACGAACGCCAGGCCGATGCCGGTGTTGCCGGAGGTGGGTTCGACAATGGTCATGCCCGGCTTGAGCTTGCCGCTGCTTTCCGCGTCCCAGATCATGTTGGCGCCTATGCGGCACTTCACCGAGTAGCCGGGGTTACGCCCCTCGATCTTGGCCAGGATGGTGACCCCGCGCGGTGCGATGCGGTTGATCTGCACCAGGGGCGTATTACCGATGGAGTGCGCGTTGTCTGCAAAAATGCGGCTCATGACGGGTCCTGTTTGGCAATGTCGGAAAGGCCCCAAGGGTATGCCTCGTGCCACTAGGCGTCCAGTCGCAGGAACGTTGCGCCGCTTGCAGCAGTCCATCTCCTACGAGCAAGGAGAACTACCCCATGAAACGTCGCTACAGTTGGCCGCTCTGGACCGTCGCCGGGCTGGTGCTGGTCCTGGTTGCCGCAAACATCGCGCTGCCTTACCTGGTGCGCAACTACCTGAATGAAAAGCTCGCCGACATGGGCGATTACCGTGGCGAAATTGCCGATGTGGACCTGGCCTTGTGGCGCGGCGCTTACCGGATCAACGGGCTGCAGATCGTCAAGGTGGACGGCAAGGTGCCGGTGCCGTTCGTCAAGGCACCGCTGATCGAGTTCGCGGTGAGCTGGCATTCACTGTGGTACGACCATGCCGTCGTGGCCGAAGGGCATTTCGTACGCCCGGAAATCAACTTCGTCGACGGCGGCGCCAACAAGCAGGCGTCCCAGACCGGTAAGGGCACCGACTGGCAGGAACAACTGAGCAAGTTGTTGCCGATCACCCTCAACGAAGTGCGCATCGAAGACGGCAAGATCGCCTTTCATAACTTCAGTTCCAAGCCTGAGGTGAATATCAACGCCACCGGGGTCAACGCCAGCCTCTACAACCTGACCAACGTGGTGGACGTTGAGGGCAAGCGCGACGCGCGCTTTGAGGGCAAGGCGCTGCTGCAAGGCCAGGCGCCGCTGGAAGCCAGCGCCACCTTTGACCCGCTGAGTGATTTCGAAGAGTTCGAGTTCCGCTTTCGTGCCCGCGACCTGCAACTCAAGCGCATGAATGACTTCGCCTCGGCTTACGGCAAATTCGACTTCAAGGCCGGTACCGGCGACGTGGTCATCGAAGCCCAGGCCGAAAAAGGCCAATTGCGCGGCTATATCAAGCCACTGCTGCGCGATGTCGAAGTCTTCGACTGGCAGCAGGATGTGGAAAACAAAGACAAGAACATCTTCCGCTCGATCTGGGAGGCCGTGGTCGGCGCCAGCGAGACGGTGTTGAAGAACCAGCGCAAGAACCAGTTCGCGACCCGGGTTGAACTGAGCGGCAGCGTGCACCAGCAGAATGTCAGTGCGTTTTCAGCGGTTATTGCCATTCTGCGCAACGGCTTTATCCAGGCCTTCAATGCCCGCTACGAACAACCCAAGCCCAGCGCCGATTAAAACTGTGGGAGCAAGCCCCCTCCCACATTTACCCATTGGCCGGGAGATTGAAGTGACCGGCCATTCAGAGACTGAATAACCCGTCTGCGTTCACAGTCGCCGGGGCTGCGCGGTATAGTCGGGCATTGATGAATTCGAGGAATGACCGATGAAGTTCGAAGGCACCCAGGCCTATGTGGCTACCGATGACCTGAAACTGGCCGTCAACGCCGCCATCACCCTGGAGCGGCCACTGCTGGTCAAGGGCGAACCGGGCACCGGCAAAACCATGCTTGCCGAGCAACTGGCCGAGTCCTTCGGCGCCAGGTTGATCACCTGGCACATCAAGTCCACCACCAAGGCCCACCAGGGTCTCTACGAGTACGATGCGGTCAGCCGCCTGCGCGACTCGCAACTGGGCGTGGACAAAGTGCATGACGTGCGCAACTACCTGAAAAAGGGCAAGCTCTGGGAGGCTTTCGAGTCCGAAGAGCGGGTGATCCTGCTGATCGATGAAATCGACAAGGCCGACATCGAGTTCCCCAACGACCTGTTGCAGGAACTCGACAAGATGGAGTTCTACGTCTACGAAATCGACGAGACCATCAAGGCGAAAAAACGCCCGATCATCATCATTACCTCCAACAACGAGAAAGAGCTGCCGGACGCCTTCCTGCGCCGCTGCTTCTTCCATTACATCGCCTTTCCCGACCGCACGACCCTGCAGAAAATCGTCGATGTGCACTATCCGGACATCAAGAAAGACCTGGTCAGCGAAGCGCTGGATGTGTTCTTTGACGTGCGCAAGGTGCCGGGCCTGAAGAAAAAGCCCTCCACGTCCGAACTGGTCGACTGGCTCAAGCTGCTGATGGCCGACAACATCGGCGAAGCGGTGCTGCGCGAACGCGACCCGACCAAGGCCATCCCCCCACTGGCCGGGGCCCTGGTGAAGAACGAGCAGGACGTGCAGTTGCTGGAACGTCTGGCATTCATGAGCCGTCGCGGTAATCGATAATGTTGCTCAACCTGTTCAATGAAATGCGTGCCGCCAAGGTGCCCGTGTCGGTGCGTGAGCTGCTCGACCTGATCAACGCGCTGAAACAGCGCGTGACCTTCGCCGACATGGACGAGTTCTACTACTTGGCCCGGGCGATCCTGGTCAAGGACGAGCGGCATTTCGACAAGTTCGACCGGGCCTTCGGTGCCTACTTCAACGGCCTGGAAAAGCTCGATGACCATTTGCAGGCGCTGATCCCCGAAGACTGGCTGCGCAAGGAGTTCGAACGCTCGCTGAGCGATGAGGAGCGCGCGCAGATCCAGTCCCTCGGCGGCCTCGACAAACTGATCGAGGAATTCAAAAAGCGCCTGGAAGAACAGAAGGAACGCCACGCCGGCGGCAACAAGTGGATTGGCACCGGCGGCACCAGCCCCTTCGGTTCCGGTGGCTACAACCCCGAAGGCATCCGCGTGGGCGATGCCGGCAAACGCCAGGGCAAGGCGGTCAAGGTCTGGGACCAGCGCGAGTACAAGAACCTCGACGACCAGGTTGAGTTGGGCACGCGCAATATCAAGATCGCCCTGCGCCGCCTGCGCAAATTTGCCCGCCAGGGCGCGGCCGAAGAGCTGGACATCGACGGCACCATCGACCACACCGCACGCGACGCCGGGCTGCTGAATATCCAGATGCGTCCTGAGCGGCGCAACACCATCAAGCTGTTGTTGCTGTTCGACATCGGCGGCTCGATGGACGCCCACGTGAAAATCTGCGAAGAACTGTTCTCGGCGTGTAAAACCGAGTTCAAGCACCTGGAGTACTTCTACTTCCACAACTTCGTCTACGAGTCGGTGTGGAAGAACAACCAGCGGCGCACCTCGGAACGCACCTCCACCCAGGATTTGCTGCACAAATACGGCGCTGATTACAAAGTGATTTTCATCGGCGATGCGTCCATGGCGCCCTATGAGATCACCCAGGCCGGCGGCAGCGTCGAGCACTGGAACGAGGAGCCTGGGTATGTGTGGATGCAGCGGTTCATGGCCAAGTACAAGAAACTGATCTGGATAAACCCCTATCCGAAGGACACGTGGGGCTATACGGCATCGACGGCGATTGTGCGGGAGTTGGTGGAGGATCAGATGTATCCGCTGACGTTGCGCGGCCTTGAGGAAGGGATGCGCTTCTTGTCCAAATAAACGCCGATCCCGATAGCGCAGGAGATCAATGTGGGAGGGGGCTTGCCCCCGATGGCAGTGGTTCAGTCACAGATGTGTTGACTGACACACCGCTATCGGGAGCAAGCCCCCTCCCACATTTGGAAACTCGGCGTTATTTGAATCGGTGCAAATAATCGAGGTGACGGCGATGCGCTACCTCCTGCACCACCGGCGCCAAGCGTACTTTCTCGCCCGGCAGGCACTGCGCAAGGCGTGCCAAGGATAACGGCGTCAATGCGCCCAAGCGGGGATAACCACCAATGGTCTGCCGATCATTGAGCAACACAATCGGCTGCCCGTCCGGCGGTACCTGGATGGCGCCCAAGGGAATACCTTCGGAAATCAACGATGGCCCCTGGTACTGCAGCGGCGTGCCCAGCAAGCGCATGCCCATGCGGTCGGCGCGGCTGTCCAGGGCCCATTCGGTGTTGAACGCATCGAACAGGCTTTGGCCGCTGAACCGGCCGATCTGAGCGCCGATGATCACGTCCAGTGATGCACCGGATGGCAAATCCGGCTTGGCCTGCACCTTCATTGCGCCGCCCGTACCGGAATAAGCCAGGCGCCCGCCTTCAGCCAACGCCTTGCCGAAACCGTCTACGCCACCCAGTTCCTCACGTACTACGGTGGCGCAACTGCCCAACACATCCGGCGCGTCGAACCCGCCCGGTGCCGCCAGGTAAGCCCGCGCGCCTTTGAACGGTTGGGTGAAGCGCAGGCGCTGGCCCTTTTGCAGGATAAAGCTGCGCCCCGGGCTGATCGCCCGTTCATCAATAAAGGCGCCCAGGTCCGCACCGGCCAGGGCCAACAAACAGTAGTCCTCGGCCTGCACGGTAAAACCGCCCAGGGTAATTTCTATTACCGGCGCATCCAGGGCATTGTCCAGCAGCCAATTGGCCCATGACATCGACACCCAATCCAGCGCCCCGCCCTGGGTCACGCCAAGGTGGCGTACGCCGAAACGACCGGCGTCCTGCAACAGGCACAGCGGTGTGCTGGCCTCAATGATCAAGCGGCTCATGCCTGCGCCTCCAGAGGCGTGTCATCGCCGCCCAGGTTGACGAACTCAGCGTGGCCGACCGCCTCGAAACGCACCGTATCGCCGGGCTGCATCAGGCTGTAGCCGTCGCGTTCGCGGTCGAACAGTGTCGCCGGGGTGCGCCCGATCAGGTTCCAGCCGCCGGGGGATACGACCGGATAGGCAGCGGTTTGCCTTTCGGCGATGCCCACGCTGCCGGCCGCTACGCGTTTGCGCGGGGTGTTGAGACGCGGCGTGGCGAGGATGTCGTCCACCAGTCCCATGAAGGCAAAACCGGGGGCGAACCCCAGGGCGAACACTTGATACAGGTGGTCGCTGTGGCGACGAATCACCTCAGCAACCGCCAGCCCGCTGCGCTGCGACAGCAAGCCAAGCTCCGGCCCGACGCTCAGGTCGTACCACACCGGCAGCACATGGCACCGGCCAGCGCCCTGGGCCTGGGGCTGCAGGTCGGTCAGGGCATGCTCGATCAACGCCCGGGCCTGGGTCGGGGTCAACGCCGTGAGGTCGTAATGCACCATCAAGGTGGTATAGGACGGCACCAAGTCCACTAATGCTGCGCCGAACCCGCTGCGCAGGCGCTCGGTGGCGGCGAGCATCCACGGCATGTTGGCTTCGGCAATCGCGTCAAACAGGCGCACCATCAGGCAGTCGATGGCCACCACTTCAATCCGTGGTTTCATGCTGGCTTCAACGCTTGGCGAATACGCTGCACCGCCGCGACCGAGCTGGCGTTGTCGCCATGCACGCATAAGGTATTGGCCTGCAGCACCAGCGCGCTGCCATCGCTGGCGACCAGCGGCTCACCACGGGAAAGGGTCAGGGCCTGCTGGACGATGGTCTCGGCGTCATGATGCACCGCGCCCGGCAACTGGCGCGAAACCAGATGGCCCTGGCTATCATAGGCGCGGTCGGCGAAGGCTTCGAACCACAGGGTCACGCCGTACTCGTCGCCCAGGGCCTGGGCAGCGCTGTCGTCGCGCGTGGCCAGCAGCATCAGCGGCAGGTCGCCATAGGCAGCCACGGCCTGGATCACCGCACGCAGTTGGGCGGGGTTTGCCATCATGTCGTTGTACATCGCGCCATGGGGTTTCACGTAGCTGACGCGCCCGCCTTGTGCGCGGCAGATGCCGTCCAGCGCACCGATCTGGTAGTGCATCAGGTCCTGGATTTCCTGGGGGGTGTACTGCATGGAGCGGCGGCCGAAACCTTGCAGGTCCTGATAGGCCGGATGCGCGCCCACTTGCACGCCATGCTTGAGTGCCAGGCTGACGGTCTTGCGCATGATGCTCGGGTCGCCGGCATGGAAGCCGCACGCCACGTTGGCGCAGTCGATGAACGGCATGACTTCGGCGTCCAGACCCAGGGTCCAGTTGCCGAAGCTTTCGCCGATGTCGCAATTCAATAGCAGGCGGCTCACGGGGTCGCTCCTGTAGGCTTTGTTTTTTTGTAGTGTGGGATCTTTTACCAACATCTCGCAACGATGTTGTCCTGAACCCCAACGACGCTTATCGTGGAACGGCTCGATTTTTGGCGCCGGCACGCCGCGGCGTCCAACTAATAAAAACCGATCCATGCATAAGAAAAAGTTGATCCCATGAATTTGAAGTTCCTCGAAACCTTCGTCTGGGTGGCCAAGCTCAAGAGTTTCCGCCTGACCGCCGAAAAGCTGTTCACCACCCAGGCGTCGATCTCCAGCCGCATTGCGGTGCTGGAGAGCGAGTTGGGGGTAAAGCTGTTCCTGCGCGATTCGCGCGGTGTGAGCTTGACCCCGGAAGGCTTGAAGGTGCTCGATTATGCCGAGCAGATGATGGTGACCCTGCAGGGCTTGAAGCAGTCCCTGGAAACCACCAGCAGCAAGGTCGGACGCATTCGGATCGGCGCAATGGACACCGTGATCCATACCTGGCTCAGCCCGTTGGTCGCTGAACTGATGAACCTGTTCCCGCGGGTTGAAATCGAATTGGTCGCCGATACTGCGCTGAACCTCAGCGATCAGCTGCAAAAAGGCTTCCTGGACCTGATCCTGCAAACCGACCTGCTGCGCCTGGAGAGCGTGCGCAGCCTGGAACTGGGCAGTCACCCCATGGCCTGGATTGTCGCCAGCCAGTCGATCTATAACCGCGATTACGCCTCCCTCGCCGAACTGGCCCAGGAACGCATCATCACCTACTCGAAAAACTCCTGCCCCCATCAGGATGTATTGAGTTTGATGCAAGCCAACGGCGTCGCCGCACCGCGCATGAACTGCGTCAACTCGGTATCAGCCATCACCCGGCTACTGCGCGATGGTTTTGGCATTGGCGCGCTGCCGCCGGTGCTGGTCAGCGAAGAGCTGGCACGGGGCGAGCTGGTGATGCTGGCGATGGCGCAGCAACTGCCGAACCTGCAGGTGGTAGTGTCGTGGCGCGTGGGGGTGGAGTTGGTGGAGGAGATTGTGGGGTTGTGCCAGAAGGTCGTCGCCCGCTATGCCGAGGAAGTCGGTAAAGAGCGGATGGTACTGAGCAACTGACTGAACCGGGTCCAAATGTGGGAGGGGGCTTGCCCCCTCCCACACTGGATTATTGTCAAGACTTAGAGCCCTTTCAAATCCCGCTCTTCAATCGGCCGGCTCTGGCGCAGGCGCCGGCCGCCCAGCACCACCCAGTCGATCAGGCGATACAGGCATTCGATACCGAACGACAGCAGCATCGCCCCGCCCAGGCCCCAGCCCATGGCCTCGGGCGTCAGCAGGATCTGGTAGCTGTAGCCATTCCAGGTTTCCAGGCGAATATCCGGATCAGCCGCCACCGCCACCTGGAGGGCGCGGATGTACCAAGGCCCCTGCATGGCCTGGAATTGCTTGTCCAACGCCAGTTGACGGTCAAGCATCGCGCCCAGGCTGCTGGCGTCGCTCTGGAAGACCGGGTCATCGCTGGCACGGTAATGCGCCACCAGGGCTTGCATGTCACCGTTGAAGAACTGCTGCGCGGTGGACTCGAACCCGCGCAGGCCCGTCTGGGCCTCGATCAGGTGGGCTTCGACGCGCTTGGCGTAATCGTTGATGAACCCCGGCACTTGCACGCCGACCAACAAGCCTATGGCAAACAGCACCAACCGCAGATAGCTGAGCAACATGGTCGATTCCTTATTCGGTAACGCCCTGGCTGACGCATTCTCCGCGTCGCCACAGGCTCCATTGGCCCGGTTCGTAGCGGGTCCAGTTTTCGTTGTCGGTCAGCGGTTCGGTGGCGATGACCGTTACCACGTCATTGGGGGTGGTTTCGGCCTGAAAATCGACGATCACGTCGACATCTTTCAAGCGGGCCGGGCCAAATGGCGCGCGCCGGGTAATCTGCGCCAGTTTGGTCGAGCAATAGCAAAACAGCCAGTCGCCATCGCTGAGCAGGCAGTTGAACACGCCTTTGCTGCGGTATTCGGCGCAGGCGGCGATCAGGTCCGGCAGCATCTGCTCAATGTCCACCGGTTCCGGGAAGGCTTCGCGCACGCGGTTGAGCAAGTCGCAGAACGCCGCTTCACTGTCGGTGTCGCCCACCGGCCGGTAGAAGGTGGCGCGGGGGCTGAAGTCGGCCAGTTGGCCATTGTGCGCAAAACACCAGTTGCGCCCCCACAGTTCGCGCACGAACGGGTGGGTATTGGCCAGGCTCACCTTGCCCACATTGGCCTGGCGGATATGGCCGATCACCACTTCGCTCTTGATGGGATAGCGCTGCACCAGCAGGGCGACTTCCGACTCGCTGCTCGCGGCCGGGTCCTGGAACAGCCGCAGGCCACGGCCTTCGTAGAAGGCGATGCCCCAACCGTCGCGGTGGGGGCCGGTTCGCCCGCCCCGCTGCATCAGCCCGGTGAAGCTGAACACGATATCGGTGGGGACGTTGGCACTCATGCCCAATAATTCACACATGCCAGGGCTCTCGCTGCAGGGCGGACAACGTTAAAGGCGCGGTTCGACCCGCATGCCGGAGGCGGGGGCCGGGCGACGGAACGGTTCGTCTTCCTCAGGCTCCGCGGCCAGCGCGGCATCCGTGGCGGCCTTGCGCTCACGGCGGGCGTTGGCGGCGCGCTCGATGGGCCAGCGGATCAGCACGAACACGATGTACAGCGCAAACACGATCATGGTGTACATGAACAGGTCGGAGATGGCGCGCCAGGCGTTATTGCCGACCTTGAGCAGCAGGTCCAGGGCAGTGATCGCCACGGCGGGCGCGAACTGGGTCTTGATCGGGTCGACAATGGTGGGGCTGAGCAACAGCACCGCCATCAGTAACTGCAGCGGCTCACGCAGCCAGCGCCAGATCCAGCGGGTCATGCGCCACCACACCAACAGGCAGCCCAAAGCGGCGAAGGCGTAGAGGCCCCAAGCGGTCAGATAGTCGTTCTCGGTCATGGTGTCCATGGCAAGGCTGGCAAAGAGGCGGCTATGATAACGGCTTTTGCGTGTCGCGGCTGCAATGCCGGCCACCGTCCGCCCGATAGAGAATTATCCATGCCTATTTCGACCGCACCGATTGCCCGCAAAGCCCCAGGCCCAGACCCGTACGCCTGGCTGCAGGAACGTGACAGCACTGAAGTCCTCGATTACCTCAAAGCGGAAAACGCCTGGCAGGAAACCCAACTGGCCGATCAGCAGGCACTGCGCGAGACGCTGTTCGAGGAGATCAAGGGCCGTATCCTGGAAACCGACTTGTCCCTGCCCTCCCCCTGGGGCCCGTACCTGTACTACACGCGCACCACCGCCGGTGACGAATACGCGCGTCACTACCGCTGCCGGCGCCCGGCCGATGACAGCAACCAGGTGGATGAGCGCAGCGAAGAATTGCTGCTGGACCCGAACGTGCTGGCCAATGGCGGCTTTTTCTCCCTCGGCGCGTTCAGCATCAGCCCCGACCATCAGCGCCTGGCCTACAGCCTCGACACCACGGGTGAAGAGATCTACACCCTGTACGTGAAGGAATTGGCGACCGACAAGGTCAGTGAGCTGGCATTCGACAACTGCGACGGCAGCATGACCTGGGCCAACGACAGCATCACGCTGTTTTTCGGCGAACTGGACGACACTCATCGTCCGCACAAGCTTTACCGCTACCGCCTGGACGGCACGGCGGCGCAGGAAGTGTTCCACGAACCCGACGGACGCTTCTTCCTGCATTGCTACCGCTCCAGCTCCGAGCGCCAGTTGCTGCTGGCCCTGGGCAGCAAGACCACCAGCGAGATCTGGGCCCTCGACGCCGACCAGCCGCACCTGGACTTCACCTGCCTGGCGCCGCGGGTGGAAGATCACGAATACGATGTCGACCACGGCCAGTTGAACGGCCAGTGGACCTGGTTTATCCGCAGCAACCGCGACGGTATCAACTACGCGCTGTTCGTCGCGCCTGACAGCGGCACGCCCCCGACCGAAGCCGACTGGCAGAACCTGATCCCCCACAGCGACGAGGTGATGCTCGACGGCGTCAGCCTCAACGCCAGCGCCATGACCCTGAGCCTGCGCATCGGCGGCCTTCCGGTGATCGAAGTGCATCCCGAGGGCGTGCCGCCCTATCGCGTGGAACTGCCTGACGCGGCTTACAGCCTCTACGTACAGAACAGCCTGGAATTTGCCAGCGACAGGATTCGCCTGCGCTATGAAGCACTGAACCGTCCGGCTCAGGTGCGTCAGTTGGAACTGGCCAGCGGGGCACAGCAGGTGCTCAAGGAAACCCCGGTACTCGGTGTGTTCAACGCCGACGATTATGTCAGCCAGCGTCTGTGGGCCACGTCCGCCGACGGCACCCAGGTGCCGATCAGCCTGGTGGTCAAGCGTGACCAGCTCGGCCAGCCGACGCCGCTGTACCTGTATGGCTACGGCGCCTATGGCTCGAGCCTGGACCCATGGTTCTCCCATGCACGCCTGAGCCTGCTGGACCGAGGCGTGGCGTTTGCCATCGCGCACGTGCGCGGCGGTGGCGAGCTGGGTGAAGCCTGGTACCGCAACGGCAAGCAGGAACACAAGCAGAACACCTTCAGCGATTTCATCGCCTGCGCCGATCACCTCATCGCCCAGGGCCTGACCACCGCCAACCAGTTGGCGATCAGCGGCGGCAGTGCCGGCGGCCTGTTGATCGGTGCCGTACTCAACCAACGCCCGGAGCTGTTCCAGGCGGCGATCGCCGAAGTGCCGTTTGTCGATGTGCTCAACACCATGCTCGACCCGGAACTGCCGCTGACCGTCACCGAGTACGACGAATGGGGCAACCCGCAGGAGCCCGAGGTGTATGCGCGCATCAAGGCCTATGCGCCGTACGAAAACGTGCGTGCCCAGGCCTACCCGCACATGCTGGTGATTGCCGGTTACAACGACAGTCGCGTGCAGTACTGGGAAGCGGCCAAGTGGGTGGCCAAACTGCGCGACACGAAGACGGACGACAACCTGCTGCTGCTCAAGACCGAGCTGGGCGCCGGTCACGGCGGCATGAGCGGTCGTTACCAGGGATTACGTGACGTGGCGCTCGAATATGCCTTCGTGTTCAAGGCGCTCGAGCTGATTTAGGAACGTATGATTGAAGAGCTTAGTCGGGCGGCCCTGTCTGAACACAGGACGCCCTCGCAACAGCTTTAACCGCCGGGCGTCTTCGGCTTGCTGTCGTTCTGCTGCAGCCCCGGGACCGTCTGGTCCTTGGGCGGCGCCGGCAGCACGATCGGCGCCAGGGGCGGCGAGCCGTTGGTCTTCGGCACAGCGGGCGGCGTGACCTGCGGGTACAACGTGGGCGTTGGCGTGCCCGGCGCGCCGGGGGTTGGCGCGGGTGCGACCGGTACGGTTTGCAACTCCTGCGCCTGCGCCGCACCCAATGTGAGCGCGCCAAGCACAATGACCGTTAGAATGCTGCACTTCATCGATGGCTCCATGGCCTGACCGGAATGTCACAAGGCTACTCCCAACCGCGCAAGAATGCCCTTCCCAATGAGATTTCCATGAAACGTTTCGTTCTGCTGGACACCACTCCGATCCCCGACAACGGCGGTGCCTTGTGCCTGTTCGAATACGGTGAGGACTTCGTCATCAAGATCCAGGGCGGTGACGGCGGCCAGTTGATGAACACGCGCATGCACGGTTCCGAAGATGCCCTGGCGGAAATTCCGTGCCGCAAGGTCGCCGGTCGCCCGGGTTCACGGGTGCTGATTGGTGGCCTGGGCATGGGGTTTACCCTGGCTTCGGCGCTCAAGCACCTGGGCAAGAGCGCCGAAGTGGTGGTGGCCGAATTGGTGCCGGGCGTGGTGGAGTGGAACCGTGGGCCGCTCGGCGAAAAGTCCGGCCGCCCTTTGCTCGACCCGCGCACGGTGGTGCGCATGGAAGACGTGGCCAAGGTGCTGCAGGCTGAGCCCCAGGGGTTTGATGCGATCATGCTTGACGTCGATAACGGCCCTGAAGGCCTCACGCAAAAAGCCAACAGCTGGCTGTATTCCGCCGGTGGCCTGGCCGCCTGCGCCAAGGCCCTGCGCCCCAAGGGCGTGCTTGCCGTGTGGTCGGCCAGCGCCGACAAACTGTTCAGCGACAAACTGCGCAAGGCCGGTTTCAAGGCCGAAGAAGTGCAGGTATTCGCCCATGGCAACAAAGGCACGCGGCACACCATCTGGATTGCGGAAAAGCTCAAGGGCTAATTGCGCTGTGATTAGCTAGAATCAACCTGTCCGTGACCACCCAATAGCCAGGAGCCATGATGAGCTCGACCAACCCGCCCTCCCACACCGCCAAGCTGGACCGCATCCTTGCCGATGCCCAGCGCGACCGGGAAATGGGCTACCGCGACAAAGCCCTGAAAATGTACCCCCACGTGTGCGGCCGCTGCGCCCGTGAATTCGCCGGCAAGCGCCTGAGCGAACTGACCGTGCACCACCGCAACCACAATCATGACGACAATCCCCAGGACGGCTCCAACTGGGAACTGCTGTGCCTGTACTGCCATGACAACGAGCACTCGCGCTACACCGACCAGCAGTACTTCGGCGAAGGCTCCACCAGCAGCCCGACGATTGCCAAGGCGACACACAACCCGTTTGCGGCGTTGGCGGGGTTGATGAAGAAAGACGACTGAGATCATCGTTGGCTGTACCGGCCTCATCGGGGGCAAGCCCCCTCCCACATTTGGAATGCATTCCCCTGTGGGAGGGCGGTGCGACGATTCGACTTGCCGCCGATAGCGATCGCCCAAGCACCACACTGCCCAAGACCGTATAATCGCGGTTTTTCCTGCAAGGCACCCTTCCCCGTGGGCAATAAACGCTACAGCTGCATCGGTCTGTATAACCCCAAATCCCCGGAAAATGTCGGCTCGGTGATGCGCGCCGCCGGCTGCTACGGCGTGGCTTCGGTGTTCTATACCGGCGTGCGTTACGAGCGCGCGCGGGATTTCATCACCGATACCAAGAAGGTGCATCACGACATTCCGCTGATCGGCATCGATGACCTGAAAAAGATCCTGCCCCTGGGCTGCATCCCCGTCGCCGTGGAACTGGTGGAAGGCGCCCGCCCCCTGCCCGAATACACCCACCCCGACCGCGCGCTGTACATCTTCGGCCCCGAAGACGGCTCGCTGGACAAAGAGATTCGCGACTGGTGCGAGGACGTGGTCTACATCCCGACCACCGGCTGCATGAACCTCGCCGCCACCGTCAATGTGGTGCTCTACGACCGCCTGGCCAAGGGCAATAACACCCGCTCGGGCCCCAAATACTGAAAGCCGGGGACGCAAATAGCGGGAACATCCGGCCATCGCCAACAGTCAGCTAATGACACTTATCTTTGTTGGAGACGGATCATGAGCGACAGCAAAACCCTGCGACCTGTGATTGAACACCTGCAGCCGGACGAGCAGCGCCCCCAGAATGTGCACGGCTGGGAACGCATCGGCTCGGTAGCCGGTGGCGTGATGATGGTCGGCAAAGGCCTGCGCCGTGGCGGGCTCTTCGGGCTGATCCAGGTGGCGATTGGCGGCGTGGCGCTGGCACGCGGTTTCACCGGCCACAGCTCGCTCAAGGACAAGCTGGAGCAAGGCCGCCAGGAAATGAACAGCGTACGTACCAAGATCGAGCGAGCGGGCGCGGAGTTGAAGAACTTGAAGACCAAGGCTGAAGTGGCGGCTGAAAAAGCGGTGAAAACCACGGGCTGAGTTCAGCGAGCCCTAATGCCAGTCAGTCAAGGCTTTTTGTAGGAGCGAGCTTGCTCGCGAAAAACGTCAACGATAACGCGTGCTTTCTGAATGATCGCGGTGCCTGTGAGTTTTTCGCGAGCAAGCTCGCTCCTACAGAGATCAGTGCAGCAGTTTGCTATCGAGCACCACCGACGACTCGCCATTGATATTCTCGGCCAGTCGCACAAAGTCTTTCGTGGTCACACTGCCCGCGCGCATCACCGCTTGCGCCAGGTCATCCAGCGAGCGCTTGTTATGGGTTTTCACGCGGATCTCGCGATCCAGTTCCTGCAACACCACCACCGCCCGTGACACTGTTGCGCCGCTGACGTGTTCGCCACGCAGGCTGGTCACAGCCTTGCCCTCCTTCGTCAGGCGCGTCTGTATCGCCTGATACCGCTCATCGGTGATTCCCCCGGCGCGACGCACCAGTTCAATGGCGTAGTACCCGGCCAGGCCTTCGCTGATCCAGTCACTGCTGTCGTGGTCATTGAATCGGGCGATGGCCTGCACCACTTCGCGGATCAACGGGCTGCTGCCGTCTTCACTGATCAGCGGCGTGCGGCTGTTGAGGTAGACCGAGTCACGCGCCGAAAAGGCGCCACGGCGCATCGGGTCGCTGGCGCCCACCACCAAAATTTTGGCCGGGTGGCGCGGGAACGCGGCTTCCACTTGCGGCCACACGAAGGTCAGCAGCGTCAGCACATCCATACGCCGCATGCCCTGCCTCTTGGGCGACGTCACGGTGACGTCGGTCTGCCCCAGGCGCATGCGCCGGCTGCCCAGGCTACCGGCGAGCATCCAGCCGGTGGGGCGGTCGAACAGGCGGGACACGTTGTCGATGCGGAACTTGTTCTTGCCGATACGCGGCCAGGCGGTCTCGATGCTGTTCCAACCCGGCGGCAGGTCGAAGATCAGGCGCGCGACCAGCTCGACACCCTCCTGCTGGTCCAGCCGTGCGGTGGGCACCAGGTCGTCGCCGCGAAACAGCGCCCAGGCCGGCGTCATGCGCGCTTCGTAGGTGCCGGGTTTGTGCGCGTGGCCCAGACGTACGCGGTAGGTCAGGCTGGCCTTGTCGGCGCTGGGTTGCCAGTGACCCCGACGACCATCGACCTTCCATTGCCCATCGGCCTTGAAATCGCTGTAGTCGCCGTCGCGGCCAAGGTCGAAATCCAGGCTGCGCACCGCAGAGCCCTGGGACAGGCTCACGCGCACCTCGGCCTGATCGCTCTGGGGCAGAAGTTTGACGTGGTAATCCAGGTCGACTTTCCTGGCGCACCACGCCGACGTGCTCAGCGCCAGCAACAGCGCCGATGCCGCCAGCTTGAATCCCACCTTCATACGCACTCCTGGTTAACCCGCGCGGAAGATCAGGTAATCCTCCCAGTCGTCCTCTGGCACGCTGCCTTCGCTGAGCATGCGCCCGGACTGGGAAATGCGTTCGTGGTGCACGGCGTCGCGGTCGCCGCAGACCAGGTGGTGCCACAATGGCAAATCCTTGCGCTCGCTGACCAGGCGATAACCGCAGGTGGGCGGCAGCCACTTGAACTGGTCGGCCTGCCCGGGCGTGAGCTGGATGCAGTCCGGCACCGACGCCCGACGATTGGGATAGTCGGTGCACTGGCAGGTTTTCAGGTCCAGCAGTTTGCAGGCGATGCGCGTGTAATAGACGCTGTTGTCGTCTTCATCCTCGAGCTTTTGCAGGCAGCACAGGCCACAGCCGTCGCACAGCGATTCCCATTCCTCCTGGTCGAGGTGTTCGAGGGTTTTGCGTATCCAGAAAGGTTCGACTTTGGCGGCCATGGCTCTGCATCAGTATCGGAAGGTTCAAAGGCCGCCAGTCTAGTGCCCAAGCCCCTTGGGGCCAAGCGCTTGCGACTGGCGGTGTAACAACGCTTGTCAGTCTAGGAGTTGCGCAGTAGTTTTGAGCGCCGAATTGACGATCAGGAACTGCTCATGACCCGTGTTGCCGACTATCCGATCCACACCCAGTTCACCGAACGCTGGTCGCCTCGCGCCTTCACCGGCGAGAGCATTTCCCAGGAAACCCTGCTGAGCTTCTTCGAGGCGGCGCGCTGGGCACCTTCGGCCTACAACTCGCAGCCCTGGCGCTTTCTCTACGCCCGCCGCGACACGCCGGACTGGGAGCGCTTCCTGGGTTTGCTCAATGAGTTCAACCGGGGCTGGGCGCAGCATGCGTCGGCACTGGTGATCATCGCCTCGAAGACCGACTTCATCGCCCCCGGCGCCACGGAAGAAACCCCGGCCCTGTGGCACACCTTCGACACCGGCGCCGCCTGGGCTCACCTGGCCTTGCAAGCCAGCCTCGCCGGCTGGCACACCCATGGCATGGCCGGCTTCGATCAGGACCTGACCCGCAAGGCGCTGAAGATCCCCGCAGGCTATGCGCTGCACGCCGCCGTGGCGGTGGGCAAGCTGGGCGACAAGTCGAGCCTGCCCGAGTACCTGCAAGGCCGCGAAGCGCCAAGCCCGCGCAAGCCGCTGAGCGAGCTGGTTTCGGAAGGTGACTTCAACCTCTGAGTTATGCGCAGAACCCATGAATGCCAGTTTGTAGGAGCGAGCTTGCTCGCGAAAAACGTCAACGATAACGCGTGCTTTCTGCATGAACGCGGTGCCTATGAGTTTTTCGCGAGCAAGCTCGCTCCTACAGGCTGGCATTAGGGCTTGCCCCTCCCACATTTTTTTACCGTGTCGTATCAGTAGCCGCGCTCGAAATCCACTTCCCCGCGCAGGGCTTGTTTAGCCTGGTACGCACGCACGTTCTGCACAAACAACTCCACCATCATTGCCGGCGAGGTCGGGGCCGAACTGTGCCCGGTCAATAACAAGCCCCACGCCGTCCAGAACGGGTGGCGTTGCGGCAGCGGCTCCTGGCGACAGACGTCGATCACCGCTCCGGCCAGGTGTCCCTCCTTGAGGGCTTCGACCAGATCGGCATCCACCACCGCCACGCCACGTCCGACGTTGATGAACAAGGCGGTCGGCTTGAATTGCTTGAACAGTGCGGCGTCGTACAGGTCATGGGTGTCAGGGGTGTTGGGCAGCAGGTTGATCACATAATCCACCTCTCCCACCAGCCGGCCCAATTGATCGAGCCCGGCGACTTCGATAAACGGCGCCTGCTCGCGGGCCTGGCTGGCGATGCCATACAGCTTGACGCCAAATGGCAGCAGGAACTGCGCCACACGCTGGCCAATGTCGCCGGTGCCGACCACCAGCACCTTGCGCCCGGCCAGGCTCTGGCCCTGGCGGCTGTCCCACTTGCGCTCGACCTGGCTGACCAGCCGCGCCAGCACTTCACGCTCGTGGCCGAGCATGTAGGTCAGGACGAATTCGGCCATGACCTGGCCAAAGATGCCGACCGCGCGGGTCAGGCGATAATCACGCGGCAGGCCTTCGGCCAACAGGGGCGTAATGCCAGCCCAGGTCGACTGCAACCATTGCGGATGATGGCCCTGGCGCAACAGCGTCGCCAGCAGGTCCGGCTGGCCCAGCCATACCGGGGAATCGGCGGCCAGGCGCGAGAGTTCGGCCGAGTCGCCGCTGGTCAGTACCTCAAGGTCAGGCGCGGTTTCGCGAAGCAATCGGGCGTAGAGCGGGTGATCCTGTTCAGCAATCAGAACACGCATGGTTCAAACCTTTCAAAAACAGTGCTGACGGCCGCCCGCATCCTTACGGCCACCGTCCTCTAATACAATTCCATTCAAGCCTGCGCCCTGAGACGGGCGCTGATCGATCACATCGGGTCGTTGCGGCGCAGCAGCTCTTCAGGCAGGTGCTCGATGTACTCGTCCTCGGCGGGCGGCATTTGCAGGTGATAGCCCTGCTTGTCGAGGTTTTCCAGCACCACGGCGATGTCCTCGCGCGACAGTTTGCGCTCGGGTGTCAGCACCATGTCGAAGGCGTGATGCGGCTTGCCGAAGGCGACCATCAACGGCTCCGGCACCCGCTCCAGGGCGTCGCTCTTGAGCACATAAAGGTACATGCCGTCTTTTTTCAGGCTGCGATAAATCGAGCAAATACGTTTCAAGGCTGTTCTCCGGCATTGGCCAGGCTGTCGAGCAGCGCCTGGCCCATCAATTCGCGACGCCAGCCACGCAGCGAATCGGGTAATTGGTAAGGCCCATCGGGATAGCCACTTTTAACCAGGGCTTCGAGGGTTTTCTTGCGCAGCATCAGTTCCGGCGCCATGTCCAGGCGCTCGGCGAACGTCTGGCCCAGGGCGCGCAGTTGCTTGATCAGCGCGGCGGCATCGACCGGCAGCGGTTCAGGCACGGCAGGCGGCCATTGGTCCATGGGCACGCTGCCCGCACGCTTGATCAGGTCAAGCAGGAACTGGCCGTCCTGACGCACGGTGCGCGGGTGCATGTCTTCGATCTTGCCCAGGGCGGCGAGGTTATCCGGCTGGGATTTGGCCAGGGGCCATAACGAGTGCTCACGCACGATGCGGTTGCGCGGCAGGTCACGGGCGCGGGCTTGCTGCTCGCGCCAGGCGCACAGTTCACGCAATACGGCGAGCTGGGCGCGGGACAGCTTCCACGCCAGCTTGGCGTCGCGGTACACCTCGTACGGGTCGACTTCGCGGCGCAGGTTGGCCACCAGTTCGGCGCCGTCTTCCAGTACCCAGGCGTATTTGTCATCGCTCAATCGCGGACGCAGGCGGATGTAGACTTCGGCCAGGTGCACGGCGTCTTCGGCGGCATAGCTCACCTGGGTTTCGGACAAGGGCCGCTGCAGCCAGTCCGAGCGCGTCTCGCCCTTGGGCAGGTCGATATCGAGCACCGCCTGCACCAGCCGCGAGTACCCCATGGAGAACCCGAGGTTCAGGTAAGCCGCAGCCAACTGGGTGTCGAACAATGGCGCCGGCAGGCTGCCGGTCAGACGCAACAGCACTTCCAGGTCTTCGCTGCAGGCATGTACCACCTTGATCACGCCCGGGTTTTCCAGCAAGGCGGCCAAGGGTTGCCAGTTGTCGATGGTCAGGGGATCGATCAGATACGCGCGCACGCCATCACCGATCTGGATCAGCCCGGCAATGGGGTAGAAGGTGTCGACCCGCATGAATTCGGTGTCGAGGGCGACGAATGGCAACTGCTGCCATTGGGCGCAATGCTGGCCGAGGCTATCGTTGTCGCAGATCCAGTGAATATCGATGGCCACACGGCTCTCCCTTGAAGAATGGCGCGCAGTATATATCGCGAAAGGGACTTGCGAGCATCCGCAGTGCACAGGCAACCGCGAAAACTCAGACAGAAAAGGAAGAATAATCCGACAGGCGGAAGCTATCCCCTCTGAAGCTATCCCCTCTTACGCAGGACGTAGACACACCACAGTTTGGAGCCGGGCAGGAACTCCCGCTGATTCAAGACTTTGAAACCGGCCTGGCGAAACTCTTCCTCAACCGGGATACGCGCGTCCACGGACACAATCACCGTGTCGCGGCTGACTCGGTGGAATTCCCGTAGCAAGGCCAGGCGCACCTCGGTATCGGGCGCATGGCGAAACAACTCCAGGCAGAAGATGCAATCCACCGCATTCGCCGACAGACCAATGGAAAACGCTGAGCCCGGGAATGTCTTGACGCGTTTGAGCAACGCCGCCGAGTGATGGGTGCGAGCGTGGTCGAGCATGTCCTGGGAAGGGTCCGAGGCCAGGATCACCCGATTGACGTGCTCAGCCAGCACCGGCCAGAACCGCCCGGAGCCGCAGGCCAGGTCGAGGATCAATCCGGGCTCCCCGGCGACCTTCAACGCATGGCGCACCAACCGTGCATCGCGCCACGCGGCCAGACGCTGCAACAGCCCAGGCGGAACGGTATCACCACAGACCCTGGCATGCTCACGGTCATAGCGCTCGGTGAATTCGGTCTCGATGGAGGATGGAGGTTGTGGCGACATCGCGGGCTCATGGTGGACAAAACGGAAGTAAAACGACCTTGATCGGCAGCTTAACCACTGCAACGTGAAAAAAAGGTCGAAAGCCGCAACGCCGTCAATCCCGCACCTTGCCACCCTGCCCCGCGCTGGAAATAATGTGCGCCCGACCTGCCCCAAGGACTCGACCGCATGAAAGCTCCTCTAGCCCTGTGTGTACTGGCGAGCGTGGCCACCACCGCCTTGGCCGATACCAGCCCGTCACGCCTGGACGAGGTCATCGAGCGTGGCACGCTGACGGTGTGCACCACCGGCGACTACATGCCCTACACCTCGCTGCGTGCCGATGGCCGCTACCAGGGCATTGATATCGCCATGGCCGAGTCCCTGGCCAAGAGCCTCAACGCGACGGTCACCTGGGTGCCGACCACCTGGAAGACCCTGATGCCGGACTTTCTGGCCCAACGCTGCGACATCGCCGTCGGCGGGATTTCGGTGTCACTGGAGCGCCAGAAAAAAGCCTTCTTCAGCCAGCCGCTCGGTGTCGACGGCAAGATCCCGCTGGTACGTTGCGCCGACGTGCAGCGCTACCAGAGCGTCGAGCAAATCAACCAGCCCCAGGTGCGCGTGATCGAACCGGCGGGCGGCACCAATGAAGCGTTTGCCCGCGCCCGGCTGGGCAAGGCGCAGATACGCCTGCACGACAACGTAAGCATTTTCGACGAACTGCTGGCGGGCAAGGCCGACGTGATGATCACCGACGCCAGCGAAGCGCGTTACCAGCAAAAGCAAAAACCGGGACTGTGCGCGGTCAACCCCGATCGGCAGATGCAGTACAGCCAGAAAGCCTTCCTGCTGCCGCGCGACGATGTGGCCTGGAAAAGCTACGTCGACCAATGGTTGCACTTGAGCGTGGCGACCGGCGTGTATGACGGCATTGTCAGTCAGTGGCTGGCGGCGCCTTGATCAACTCGACAAAAGCCGCGCACGCGGCGCTGCGATAGGCGCCCCTGCGGCTGAGCAGCCCTACAGTGCGGTGCGGCAGCGGCGGCTCGATGGCCACGGCGTGCAACCCGGCCTGGGCCTGGGCCAGGGCGCTGGGCAGGATGGTCGCCAGTGAAGTGTTACGCACGATTTCAATGATCGCGCCGATGGAGTTGGCCTCCATGACAATGCGCGGTGTTACGCCCTGCCGGCGGCAGTAGTCATCGATATAGCGGCGCGTGGCAAACCCCGCATCGAGCAGGACCAGCGGCTGCTCGAACCCTGCCGACCGATTCACCGCGGGCGAATCCGCCCGCACCACCACGCTCAAGGCCTCGGCAAACAATGCCTCACACTCGATATCCGGCCCGTGCTCGCCGGCAAAGCCGATGCCGATATCCAGCAAATCCTCGCCCAGCGCGGCTTCGATGCGGTCCTGGGTCAACTCTTCGACGCTCAAGGTGATGCCCGGGTACAGCCCATGGAACTGCGCCAGCAACGGGCCGATCAGGTAGGCGGTAAAGGTCGGGGTCATCGCCAGGCGCAGATGCCCGCGGCTCAAGTCCTGCACGTCATGCATCGCACGGGTGCCGGCCTCCAGGTCCTGCAAGGCCAGTCGGGCAAAGCGTACATAAGCCTGCCCCGCATCCGTCAGGCTGACGCTGCGCCCGGAACGATCGAGCAGCGGCGCGCCCAGGGTGTCTTCAAGTTGCTTGATCTGTTGTGACAAGGTCGGCTGCGACACATGCAGCGCCTGGGCCGCGCGGGTGAAATTGCGGTGCTCGGCAACGGCCAGCAAATAACGGATATGGCGCAACAGCATCAACGACGCTCCAACTATAGGCAGGGCTTATAGAAACCATAATAAGCCGGTCTTGGACGCTATAGACGAAAACTTCCATCCTTGCCCCATCAGCCACGCAAGGAGAAACCCTCATGCAGCACCTCATCGACGGCTTTCGCAAATTCCAGCGCGAAGCCTTTGCCCAACGCAGCGACCTGTTCAAACACCTGGCCACCACGCAAAACCCCGGCACGCTGTTCGTGTCGTGCTCCGACAGCCGTGTGGTCCCGGAACTGCTGACCCAGCAGGAACCCGGCGACCTGTTCGTCATCCGCAACGCCGGCAATATCGTGCCGTCCTACGGGCCGGAACCGGGCGGCGTATCGGCCACGGTCGAATATGCGGTGGCGGTACTGGGCGTAAGCGACATCGTGATCTGCGGCCACTCCGACTGCGGCGCAATGACCGCCATCTCCACCTGCACCTGCCTGGACCACCTGCCTGCGGTAGCCAACTGGTTGCGCCATGCCGAGTCGGCCAAGGTGATCAACGCCGCCCGCCAGCACGTCTCGGACGCGGCGCGCCTGGATGCCCTGGTGCGTGAAAACGTGGTCGCTCAATTGGCTAACCTCAAGACTCACCCGTCCGTCGCCCTGGCGCTGGAGCAAGGCCGGCTGAACCTGCACGGCTGGGTATACGACATCGAAACCGGTGGCATCGACGCACTGGACGGACGCAGCGCACGCTTCGTGTCCCTGCTCGAACACCCGACCACCCGCGCTCACGCCGCCTGAACCCATTCAACCCAAGAGGACTTCATCATGCTGCAATCGAACTTTTCCCAAACCCCTCGCCTGGCCCTGGCCGACACCGTCATCGACCTCAAGGCGCGCAAGGACCTGTCCTGGCAGGACCTCGCCGACGGCACCGGCCTGAGCCTGGCCTTCGTCACCGCCGCCCTGCTCGGCCAGCATCCGCTGCCCAGGGACGCCGCCGACGTGGTGTGCGCCAAACTCGGCCTGGACGAGGACGCCAGCCGCCTGCTGCAAAGCGTGCCCCTGCGCGGCAGCTTCCCCGGCGGCGTGCCGACCGATCCGACGATGTACCGGTTCTACGAAATGCTGCAGGTCTACGGCTCCACCCTCAAGGCCCTGGTGCATGAGCAGTTTGGCGACGGCATCATCAGCGCGATCAACTTCAAGCTCGACATCAAGAAAGTCGAAGACCCGGACGGAGGTTCACGCGCGGTAATCACCCTGGACGGTAAATATCTGCCAACCAAACCCTTCTGATCGTTCGCCGAACCGTCTACGCTCTTGTCATTCCAACAAGACCGAGGGACGGGTAGATGAACGCACTGCTACGACTCGCCTGGCTGCTGCTGTTGTGCGGCAGCCAGGTGCACGCCGACACGGCCAATGACGCCGACGCTCAAGCGGCCAAGGCGTTGCTGGACAAGGCCCTGGTTTACTACCAGAACAATGGCGACAAGGCGTTGGCCGCTTTCAGCCGCCAGGGCGAATTCATCGACCAGGACCGTTACGTCTTCGTGGTCGACACCAAAGGCGTGCTGCTGGCCAGCGGCGGCCCCTCCTCGGCCTTGATCGGACGCGACGTGTCCGAAGTCCTCGGGCCTGACCTGCAAGCCTCGTTCAAACACGCCATCAGCGCACCCGAAGGCCAGGGT
Organism: Pseudomonas sp. 44 R 15; assembly: GCF_900004965.1. Taxonomy (NCBI): domain Bacteria; kingdom Pseudomonadati; phylum Pseudomonadota; class Gammaproteobacteria; order Pseudomonadales; family Pseudomonadaceae; genus Pseudomonas; species Pseudomonas sp. 44 R 15. The sequence continues at coordinate 255,454 of NZ_CVTU01000090.1, read as the reverse complement.
ATCCAGCAGGCCGATTATCGCTGGCAGAACTGGAATGACGGCAAGGTCGAACACAAGCACGTGTTTTACCAGCGGGTGGGCGAGCGTATCCTGGCGGTCGGCTATTACCTGCCACGGGCCACGCCGGAGCAGGCGCGGGCGCTGCGCAACAAGGCGGTGAACGCGCTGGTGAAGGACGAAGCGGGGACGCTCAAGGCGATCAACTCATTGCAGGGTGGTTTCCTGCAGGATGATCTCTACGTGTTCGTGGTTGACCTGGATACCCGGCGCTATGTGGCGCACGGCACCAACCTGCGTTTGATCAATACCGATTTCGCCAAGGTCAACGACCCGGATGGCCGGCCTGTCGGGGAGCCGATCCTTGCGTTGATGGGGGAACAGGATCAGGGCGAATATAAATACCGCTGGAAGAACCCGGTAACCGGGAAGATTGAGAATAAGCATGCTTATGTGCGCAAGGCCGGGCATTTGATGGTGGCGGTGGGGTATTACAGTCCCTGATGCGTCTGGCGAGTACCTATCTAACGGATATGTACGCTGTTGGCTTTATGTGGGAGGGGGCTTGCTCCCGATGGCGGCCTCTGGGCCGACCAGGATGTTGGATCAGATCGAGTACATATCCGTTTCTGCGGTCACGGCCACTTAGGGTTCCGCCCTGACG